>JAGHDJ010000038.1 GCA_021159955.1 Dehalococcoidia bacterium | reverse complement strand
GGTGGACCACAATTCCCCCTGACTGAGGAACTAGCTTCACGGAGACTTCGTGGTTGGCAGTAAAGCTGCTTTTTTTGAGTGCGGCAACCAGTGCCGTTTCCATGGCACTAATTATCACTTCTTTTGGCAGACCTTTTTCAGCGGCGAGCTGAGCTATGGCTATTAGCAGATCACTTTTCATCTAGTTTAACAGACTCCCCTGCTTATCACTTTGACAAGCAATAAAAAAGTGGGTTTCCACCCACTAAATTCCTCCATATTCACGTGCGTAGGGAGTATTACAGGTAACACTTCCTACTTCAGGAAACTAATTCCCAAGACGTTATAGTATAGCACAAATGAGATTAGGGGCACAACATACGCTTTAACCTCACAGAGATGGGATATCTCTTTATTTGATGTTCCTGTGGTGGTGAAGGTTGTCGGTGCTGAAATAAACAAGTTTCTTATCTCTGGTTAGGCCCATTCATAGAAGCCTTTACCTGATTTTCTGCCTATGTGTCCTACTTCTCTCATTCTCTTCAGCAGTGGTGTGGGTTTGTATCTCTCCCACCCGGTCTGCTGGTAAATCTGCTCTAACAAGTCCACGGAGACATCTATGCCAACCAAATCTGCCAGTTGGAAGGGTCCCATGGGCCAGTTAAGAGATAACCTCATCAGCTCGTCTATATCCTCCAGAGTTGCCAGTCCCTCCTCCAATAGTTTTGCTCCCTCATTTATCACTATCGCAGATATCCTGTTAACTACAAATCCGGGGGAATCCTTGACTACTACGGTCTTCTTTCCCAGGGATGCAGCAAAATCAAGGGTTATCTTGAGGGTCTCTTCTGACGTAACTAAGGTCTTTATTGTCTCTATGCTTCTCATTACGGGAACGGGATTTATGAAGTGCAGACCTATAACCTTATCAGGTCGTTTGGTTGCGGATGAAAGAAGACTTACTGGTATCCCGGAGGTGTTGGAAGCAAAAATTACCCGCTCAGGACATGCCTCCTCCAGTTGCTCGAATATTGGCAGCTTAACGTTGGCTCTCTCAAATACCGCCTCAATAACGTAGTCTACGTCCCCGACCGCATCTTTCATATTCGTCGAGGTGTGAATCCGAGCCACAATTTCGTCTGCGTCATCCTGCGTTATTTTCTTTTTCTTAGTGAATTTTCCAAGGCTTTCCTTTATGATGTTTATCCCGCGGTCAATGAATTCCTGCTTCAAGTCTATCATTACTACATCATAGCCGGCTTGTGCTGCTACCTGTGCTATCCCGCTGCCCATTATTCCCGAGCCGATGACGGCAACTTTTTTGATGGTCATATTTAAATCCCCTTTTTAGGACTACGTATCAATTTTCCGACGGGCGACTTGTGTGATACTAACATGACAGGCAAGTGTGACTCAAGCTGTTGCGCTGGTTAGAATGGGGCAATTCTTGCTTTTATTAATGCGGGATTGGCGGATATGGCAGCTTGACTTTCCCAATTTGAGATGCTAGTGTGTTTTAGAACGTATGTTCGCAGGTGAATATGAGGTACCTGCTTGCGTAGGTGCAATTTTATACGAGGGGGGGGAAGAATGATTTCTGACAGACAGAAGGGTATTCTTAGCTTTATCCGCTCGTTCCTCTCTGACAGGGGCTATCCGCCCACGATACGGGACATCGCTGCCGGGTGCCACATAAGTTCCACTTCCGTGGTGGATTACAATCTGAACGTCCTGGAGAAAAAGGGCTATCTTCGCTGTGAACGCGGGATATCGCGAGGTATAGGATTGCTCGGTGAGAACGTCTGTGAGATGGTAACTGTGCCTGTTATCGGACAGATAGCGGCAGGCAAACCCATCCCCGTTCCGGATGACAATTCCTGGAGCGGTTCTCTCTCGGCAGATACTATGCAGTTGCCGCGGGAATTAACCGGGGACAGGGAGAACATTTATATTCTGAAGGTCAAGGGAAACTCTATGGTAGATGCCCTGATAGGGGATGGCGACTTTGTCCTGATGCAGCAGGCGCAAACGGCGGATGATGGAGATATGGTGGCTGTGTGGCTCAAGGACAGGGGTGAGGTTACTCTTAAGAAGTTTTACCGTGAGGGGAAACGCATTCGTCTGCAGCCGTCAAATGGTCAAATGAGTCCGATATGTGTTGATGCCAAAGGTGTGGAGATTCAGGGCAGAGTTGTTTGTGTTATTCGAAAGACAATGTAGTTGATGTAATTTAAGGAGGATTATCAAGATGGATTGGGGAATGCAAAATCGCATGGCACGGCTGATTAAATCCGATGGGCGCTGCCTTTTTATGCCGATAGACCACGGTTATTTTCAGGGACCGGCGAGAAAGCTGGAGAAGCCGGGTGAGACTGTTGCTCCTCTCCTTCCTTACTGTGATGCCCTTTTTGTTACCCGCGGTGTGCTGCGCTCGGCGATAGACCCTAACGGAGATACTCCGATTATCCTTCGCGTGTCCGGCGGCACCAGCGTTACCGGCAATAAGGAATTAGCTAATGAAGGACTCATCACCTCTATGGAGGATGCCATTCGCCTAAATGTGGCTGCTGTGGGTATTTCCATCTTTGTGGGCAGTGATTATGAACGCCAGTCCCTGCTCAATCTGGCTAAGCTGGTTGATGAGGGTGAGAAATATGGCATCCCGGTGATGGCGGTTACCGCCGTGGGCAGGGAACTGGGGAAGAGAGATGCCCGCTATCTTGCCTTGAGCTGTCGCATCGCCGCAGAGCTGGGGGCAAGGGTGGTGAAGACCTACTATTGTGAAGGTTTTGACAGGGTGATAAATGGGTGTCCCGTTCCGGTAGTTATAGCTGGTGGTCCCAAAGTGGACGCCGAGCTTGAGGTATTTCAGTTCGTTTATGATGGCATTCAGAAAGGCGCTATAGGGGTGAACCTGGGGCGGAATATATGGCAGAACGAGTGCCCTGTGGGGATGATTAAAGCCATCCGCGCCATCATTCACGAGAATGCCACCGCAATAGAGGCACAGGAGATATATGAGATGGAGAGATTATTGTGCGCGTAGCGATGTATTATAACAACAGGGATGTGCGGGTGGAGGAGATGCCGAAGCCGAAGGTAGGTCGTGGTGAGATATTGATGCGGGTGGAGGCAAGCGGTATCTGCGGCAGTGATGTACTGGAGTGGTATCGCCTCAGCCGAGCGCCGCTGGTGCTGGGGCACGAGGTCGCTGGTGAGGTGGCGGCTATGGGTGATGGCGTGGAGCGCTATAAAGTAGGCGATAGAATCAGCGCCGCCCATCATGTTCCCTGTGGTACCTGCTATTATTGCCGCAGTGGGCATGAGACTATGTGTGATACCCTGCGCAAGACCAATTTCGACCCCGGCGGCTTTGCCGAATATCTGCGATTGCCAGATATCAATGTGGAGTGCGGGGTGTTCCCGATACCAGACGAGGTTTCTTTTGAGGATGCCTCTTTTACCGAACCTCTCGCCTGCGTTTTGCGGGGGCAGAGAATGACGAGGGTGCAGACGGGACAGAGTGTGCTGGTTATGGGAGCTGGTATTGCAGGAT
>JAGHDJ010000048.1 GCA_021159955.1 Dehalococcoidia bacterium | reverse complement strand
GAGATAGCACCGATATCAACTACAAACTCGCCAGGGAATCAGGCATCTCTATATCGGAACTTGTTAAAGACGACAAATTCGATATTCTCAATAACTTACTTCTCTCTGCAAATATCCTTGTCGACTCATTGTTAGGCACAGGTAAAATTCGACCCATAGAAGGTACTCTCAAACTGGCTATGAGAGAGGTAAAGAGGGCACGGGAAGAAAACTCCCAGCTTCACATCATCGCCGTCGATGTGCCGTCAGGACTGAATGCGGACACGGGAAGCGTTGATCCCTCCTGTTTTAATGCCGACACCACCGTTACTCTTGGCTGTCCAAAGCTCGGATTATTTCACTTTCCCGGCGCTAATAAAATAGGCAAGCTCATTACTGTTGACATAGATATCCCCCACCCATTAACACAAGACATCTCCACAGAAGTTATCACTTCTGGCGATGTGAATTCTATGCTACCGAAGCGTCCACCAAATGCCAATAAAGGCACCTTCGGCAAAGTCCTGGTTATAGGAGGGTCAATTAATTATATAGGTGCTCCCTACCTTGCCTGTTGTGGAGCCATTCGTGTGGGAGCAGGCTTGGTAACTCTAGCTGCTGCACAGAGCCTCATACCCATCCTGGCATCAAAATTAACTGAGGTAACATATCTTCCCCTGCCAGAAAGTGAGAGCGGGGGTGTTTCCGCCAATGCCGCTGAAATTATCACCCAGCAAATATCCGATTACAATGTGTTGCTTATAGGATGCGGCATAGGGCAAAATCCATCCACTATAGATTTCTTCACTTCGCTGATATCATCCCTTTCAACAAAAGAAACGCCGCAAATAGTGTTAGACGCAGATGCCCTCAATATCCTGTCAAAAAATCCCCGCTGGTGGAAAAAGATAACTGCCGACACCATACTCACTCCTCATCCGGGAGAAATGTCAAGATTGCTGAATATCCCCATCCCAGAAATCCAATCCAGAAGAATAGAAATAACAAGAGACGCTGCCCGAAAATGGCAGAAATTTGTCATCCTCAAGGGAGCTCACACTATAGTTGCCGCACCAAGCGGAGAGATACGAATCAGCCCCTTCATCAATCCGGGTCTGGCTTCAGCCGGAACAGGTGACGTACTGGCAGGAATAATTGCCGGACTGCTGGCACAAGGGATACCACCACTCAACGCCGCATCCTGCGGCGTCTATCTGCACGGTATGGCTGGCGAAGTGGTACAGGAGCAAATGGGGAGTGCAGGCATACTCGCAAGCGACCTTTTACCCATCCTCCCGCTAACCATCAAAAAACTCAAGGATTAGTGGATTAATACCAGAACAATTGAACATCGACAACCTGGCAGTACCCAAAAATAACGAGACTTCAATTTTCACCCCCCCTGGACTATAATGAAGTGCAAATGACAGAGACAAACCCGACACACAAAGTATTGCTTGCCATTGATATCGGTAACACTAAGGTTGCGATTGGTGTTTTCAGACAGGATAAAATTATCGCCACCTGGCACATAGCTACCGATACCAACAAGATGATAGATGAATACGCTGCCCTCTTACTTAACCTTCTCTACTACAACAAGAAAATTACAGCATCTGACATTGAGGGAGCAATCCTCTGCAGCGTCGTCCCTCCACTAACCCCACTTTTTGAACAATTATGTCAGCAGCATCTTGATGTTGCACCCATGGTGGTAGGTGCAGGAACCAGGACGGGAATCCGCATCCTAATGAACAACCCCAAAGAAGTCGGGGGCGACCGCGTAGCTAACGCTATAGCAGGACACAAACTCTACGGCGGTCCATTGATTATCATTGATATGGGAACAGCTACTACTTTTGACGTAGTGTCACAAGAAGGCGACTATCTGGGCGGAGCAATTGCTCCCGGTATGGGAATAGCAGCTGAAGCATTAAACAGGTATACTGCCCAGCTGCCAAGAGTGAAACTAACCGCCCCATCTCACGTCGTCGGGAAAAACACCATCTCTGCCATGCAATCTGGTATAGTGTTCGGGTATATCGGGCTCATTGAGGGTATTATAGGCAGAATCAGTAATGAGCTAGGTAGCTCACCTCGTGTAATTGCCACCGGCGGTCTAGCCGAAGCACTGACCAAGATAACACCGGCGATAAGCGACATTGACCCCGATTTAACCCTAAAAGGACTATATTTCATTTACCAGAGGAATAAACCACAGGTGCACTGAAAACCCTCATCTGAGACTCAACGTCCGAACTGGAGGAAAACCAAATGCTAAACAAGAAAAATATAGTACTGGGTGTAACCGGCGGTATCGCTATATATAAAGCAGTTGAGCTCGCCAGGAAACTAGCCCTGAAAGGGGCATCGGTAGATGTCGTAATGACCAAATCCGCTACCGAATTTATAACTCCTCTAACTTTTCGCAGCGTTACTCACAGGCCAGTAGTAATCAAGCTGTTTGAGTTAACATCAGAGTTTAGCATTGAGCACGTATCACTGGCAAAGCGCGCTGATATACTGGTAATCGCTCCCGCCACCGCCAATATTATTGCCAAGCTGGCGGCAGGTATTGCCGACGATATGCTCAGTTGTGTCGCACTGGATACCAGAGCACCTATACTTATAGCCCCCGCTATGGAAACCAATATGTATCAGAATCAAGCTACTCAGGAGAACATAGACAAACTAAAAGGACGAGGATGTATTGTCATAGATCCTTCTTGTGGCAAATTGGCATCAGGGACAGAGGGAATTGGCCGACTAGCCAACATTGAGCAAATTATAGATGCCATCAGGGAAACGTTGGGAAAAAAACAGGATCTGGCCGGTAAAAAAATTGTAGTTACTGCAGGCGGAACACAGGAACCTATCGACCCGGTGCGATATATCAGTAACCGCTCGTCGGGAAAGATGGGATATGCCATAGCAGAAGCCGCTCGAGATAGAGGAGCAGACGTAACCCTTATAAGTGCCCCTGCTGCAATTCCCGTTCCACTCGGGATAAATATGATACCTGTACGTACGGCGCTACAAATGCGAGATGCAGTATTTCAGACAACATCTACAGCCCGCGTATTAATAATGGCTGCCGCTGTAGCAGATTACCGACCCGCTGAAACCAACCAATCGAAGGTAAAAAGCGGCGACGACAGCTTAATTTTAAAACTAACTCCCACCGAAGATATCATCGGCGGGGTAAGCGAGAACTTAATCAAAATCGGGTTTGCCGCTGAGAGTGACAATTTAATAGCAAACGCTCAGAAGAAACTCAAAAGCAAACGCCTTGATATGATAGTAGCAAATGACATCAGTGCCACAGACGCAGGATTTGACGTAGATAGCAACAGAGTGGTGCTTATTGATAAGAACGGCAACATTGAACACATTCCACTAATGTTAAAATCG
>JAGHDJ010000070.1 GCA_021159955.1 Dehalococcoidia bacterium | reverse complement strand
GTTAATTGCCGTGACCAAAGATGTTGCCAGCCCCAGACTGCCAACCCTCGGCGATAAGCTAAAAGCAAGAAAAGCGGAGATTGAAACGTGGGGAATTGAGGAGCTCTCTGTCGTCTGCGGCAAAGACAAGTTCGGTATAAAGGGTTCGCATGCGAGAATCCATAAGATTACCATCCCGACTGATGAAGGCAGAAAAGGCGAAATTTTTAGAGGCAGTGTAGATGAAGCTGTGGAGAAAATCGTAGACAATTTGGAAGAGGAAGGGATGCTGGGGGGTGTGAAATGAAGATTCATACAGGTGTAATGGTTTTCGCTGAGCAGAAAGCAGGAGTAATTAGCCCAATTTCATACGAGTTGCTGGGCAAAGGGAGAGAAATAGCGGATAAGCTGGGAGCTGAACTCTCCTGTGTTCTATTGGGTAACCAGATAGAGGATGAAGCACAGGAGCTTATTTACTATGGAGCAGATAAGGTATTCCTCTATGATTGTCCCGCTTTCAAGGGGTTTGACCTCCTGAATTATAAACACAATATCGTGAAGTTGGCTAAAGAGGTCCAACCGGATGTATTCCTTCTGGGAGCAACCCACCTGGGCAGATCACTGGCACCTCGCATAGCTGTAGCATTGAGTGCTGGTTTGGCAGCAGACTGTATCGGATTAGATGTTGATAGAGACGGAAATTTAATCTACATTCGCCCTGCATTCAGTGGTGACATCCTTGCTCATATGACGATAAACACCAGCCCTCAAATGTCAACTATTAGATACAGGGTTATGACTATGAGGGCTCGGGATGCAGGTAGAAGTGGAGAGATAATAAAAAAAGATGCCGAACTTGTCCCCTCGTTAATAACTATTTTAGGAAATGAAAAGGCAGATGAGGTCAATATAGTGGAGGCGAATGTGATTGTTGCAGGTGGCAGGGGATTGAAGAAGGCGGAAGATTTAACTATGTTGGCGCATCTGGCAAACCTTCTTGGGGGTGCGGTTGGAGTTAGTAGACCACTGGTAGATGATGGCTGGGCAGAAAAAGAGCGTCAGGTCGGATTTAGCGGCAATATGGTCAAGCCGAAGCTCTACATCGCCTGCGGCATATCAGGGAGCCCTCAGCACTTAGCTGGTATGAGAGGCTCTGATATCATTGTTGCCATAAATACCGATCCATCAGCGCCAATATTCAGAGTGGTAGATTATGGGATAGTCGGCGACCTATATGACATAATCCCACAATTAACAAATGTGATTAAGGGGAGGTGACTATGATGAATGTAGAGAAATTACGGAGTATTGTGGGTGAGGATTGGATTATAACAAAACGTGAGCAAATGGAGAACTATCTGACAGATGCAACAATCCTGGCGGCAAGGCCTGAGGTTGCAGATGAAGTCATTGTGGTAAAGCCTGCTGACAGCAAAGAGATATCGGAAATTTTAAAGCTGGCTAATATAGAGAATACCCCTGTTTTTATCAGGGGTGGTGGCACTGGCCTGTGTGGAGGGGCTATACCCACTATGGATGGCATAGTTCTTTCTACAGAGAGGCTGGACAGGATTGAGGAAATCGATAAGGACAACCTGATGGTGGTTGCTCAAGCAGGAGTCACCCTTGGAACGATGCTGGAGGCAGTTGAGGACGCTGGCTTGTTTTTTCCGCCGCATCCCGGAGATGAGGGAGCACAGGTTGGTGGATTGGTTGCCTGCAATGCCGGTGGAACAAGGGCTGTAAAATATGGTGTCATAAGAAACTTTGTCAAGGGTCTTGAGGTTGTGCTTCCCAGCGGAGAGATAGTAAATCTGGGTGGCAAACTGCTCAAGAACAATCAAGGACTTGATTTACTACACTTGATGATAAACAGCGGTGGCATACTAGGTGTAATAACTAAGGTAATTTTCCGTTTGTATCCCAAAGTTGCCAGTAGCGGCACCCTGGTTATAGCATATGATAACCGTCATGACGCCATAGATGGTGTTCCTGTGATATTGCGCAGCGGGGTAATCCCGTTGGCTATAGAATACACTGACCGCGACGTAATTGAGGCATCGGCTAAACATCTGGGTATGAAATGGCCCTCTACGGTAGGGAATGCTTATTTAATCGTAATGTTAATAGGAGCGAGTGAGGATGAGGTATACACGCAGGCTGAGCAAATATCGGATATATGCCAGAAGTCCAATGCGCTTGACATCCTGATTGCCGAAAGTAAGACAGAGCAGGCTGATATTCTAAAGATGAGAAGCGAGATATTCTCTGGAGTACTGAGTGTGGCGGCAGATGGCCTGGATGTAACTGTCCCTCCTGCCAGCGTGGGAATCCTGATGGATAAGATAGATGAAATTGCAAAACAGTTTGACACCACCATTCTTATGTGTGGGCATGCCGGTGATGGTAATCTTCATCCTCTGCTGCTGAAAGAGTTGTGTGATAAAGGAATATTCAAGCAGGTGAAGAGGGCAATATATCAGGCAGCTATTGAATTGGATGGCGTTATCACCGGCGAGCATGGTCTGGGGCTAATTAGAATCCCTGACATTGATCTCTATCCAGGTGGAAAAACGTGGAACTTAATGAGAGGTATTAAAAAAGTCTTCGACCCCAATAATATCCTGAATCCGGGGCGAGCCATACCATAAATAGAAAAGAGCAATCTCTACTCCCCTTTGTCTTTGCGAGGAGCACACACTCTCGTCCCCTTTGTCTTTGCGAGGAGCACGCACTCTCCGTCCCCTTTGTCTTTGCGAGCCCTTCCCTAGAGAAGGGCGAAGCAATCTCATCCCACACATCCACTCTCCTTGACGGGAGAGGGTTAGGGTGAGAAGGACGTCCCCCAGGTTTTTCCTGTAAATAAAAGTCGTCGGAGTGTATAATGAGCCAACAAAAGGGCGACTGATGATACATCGGTGTTGCCCATATCGAGACTCGGAGATTGATACGTTCTTATGCCAAGATTGACTGAGCAGGAACAACAGGAAATCATCCGTTATCTGGAAGCCGATAAGCCCCTGCCAGACAAGTACCGT
>JAGHDJ010000095.1 GCA_021159955.1 Dehalococcoidia bacterium | reverse complement strand
GTTAAAGCAGAAGATGATATTGTCTCCCCGTTCCTTGCCACTGGATTTATCGTGGTATGAGGCGACGCCTTTGATGTTGATTCCCTTGACCTTTTTCTTTTCTGGTTTTGTTATTACCTGAGGATTGCCTCTTACTGCGGCAGCATTGCTATGGTCTGCGTGTTGATGGCTTATAGTGACGATGTCAGCCAATTCTCGTATCTCTCCGTAAGAGATTCCGTCCCCGACGACATATGGGTCAGTAATAATTTTTGTGCCGTCATCTGATGTTATCAGGAAAGAGGCGTGCCCCAGCCATTTTATTTTCATATTTTTTATATTCCCTTGGACGGTAACACATTACTACCAGTCAATCTCCTTTCTCGGCAAGAGTGAGGATAAGATTTGTCAACGTTCGCACTGCTATGCCGGTTGCTCCCTTGATACGGTAGGTCTTGGTCTCTCTATATAACGAAGGTCCTGCTATGTCGATGTGTGCCCATGGCGTTCCTGAAACGAAGGCTTCCAGGAATTGAGCGGCGGTAATGGTTCCTGCTGCTCTTCCGCCCACGTTTTTGATGTCTGCCACATCACTCTTGATTTGCTCTCCGTATTCTGGGATCATTGGTAGTTGCCATATACATTCGCCTGCATCATCACTTGCCTGGCGCACTTTGTCTATCAATTCCTGATTGTTGCCTAATATACCGCAGCATTTGTCCCCCAGTGCTATGACGCAAGCTCCGGTGAGGGTGGCTACGTCGACTATCGGTGAAAGCTCCAGCTTACGAGCATAGCATAGAGCATCTGCAAGTATCAGTCTGCCTTCAGCATCGGTGTTGTCCACTTCAATAGTTTTGTTGTTCATTGCCTTAAGAATATCGCCTGGCTTTAGTGCTCCACCTCCGGGCAGGTTCTCAGTTGCTGGTACTAGCGCAGTGACATTTATTTTTGGTTTCAGGTCTGCGATAGCCTTCATAGTAGAGATAACGGCGGCGGCTCCCGCCATATCACCCTTCATTTCCCACATATCTTTTGATGGCTTGATGGATATGCCCCCTGAGTCAAAGGTAATACCTTTGCCAACTAATCCCAATGCAGTTTTAGAGGTGCTGTCGCCCTCATAGTTAAGTACAATGAGCTTTGGTTCCTGGTGACTTCCCTGCGCTACTCCCAGCAGTGCGCCCATGCCCATCTGTGATATCTGCTTCTTGTTCAGTATGGTGCACTTGAGTCCGTAGACCTTTGCCATTTCGGAAGCTGTCTCTGCCATCCTTGATGGGGTCATTGTGTTGGATGGTTCGTTTACCATGTCGCGGGCAAAGTTGGTTGCCTCTGCTATTATTTTTCCTCGATTGCAACCTCGCTCAAGTGATGGAATCTTCTCCTCGTCCCACTCTACTATGGATAGTTCTTTTATCTCACGAGATTCCAGGTCCGGAGCTAGATATTTGTTAAAGTGGTAAAGCCCTAAAATGGCTCCTTCGGCTATGGACTGCCCCACTTTTTCGTTGTCCAGTTGACCTACACCTGCTCCGTGGGCAACAGTAGCTATTTTCTCCAGCTTTATCTTTTTGAGCTGTTGACATCCAGTGGCAGTCGCTCCCCTGACCTTTTCCAGTGTTAGTTCTTGTTGCTTACCCAGTCCGATTATGGCTATCCTTGCAGCTGGCATCTTGCCCATGGTATGTATCAGCGTGACTTCGTTTAATTTCCCCTTGATTTCACCATCATTAATTAGTTGTGTTATGGTGTTATCTAGAGCTTCATCCACCGCTGCCATTGCCCCTGTGGGGTATTCTATACCCTCGAATATGTTTACCATAATGGCATCTGCAGAAAATTCGGAGATATTCCCTGATACTACTTTTAGTTCCATTCCTCTATATCCTCTCTGATGTTTTATCTTTGAGCTCTCTCAGTTATTTGTCGCTGACATTGTTAGAACGAGAGATGGAGTAAATCCCGTTGGCTTTTAGCGCTTCAGCCACTGCGCTATATTGTGCGGTATATCGTGCAGGCAACCATGCTTTACAGTGCAATGCGGTAGCGAGCGCAAAAAAGCACCGCCATAGTATCTCGTTTGTAATCGACGGTCAAGGATGACGACTGCGCCTCTGTCTGTCTTACTACGTATCAGGCGACCAAAACCCTGCTTGAATTTGATGATAGCTTGAGGAAGACTGTATTGGCTGAAGCTGTTTTCGTATAGCTCGGAGCGGGCTTCATGAATTGGATCATTCGGAACGCCAAAGGGTAGTTTGGTGATTATCACCACACTGAGTGTGTCCCCGGGCATGTCGACCCCTTCCCAGAAGGAACTTGCTCCAAGGAGTACACTTTTGGGTGTGTCCTGAAATGCATTCAGGACGTGTTTGACCCCGCCATTTATCCTCTGAGCTATTACCAGAATGTCATCTTCCTCCAATGCTGATTGGGTTGGTTTGTAGGTTGCTCGCAAGGCGGAGTGTGAGGTAAAGAGTGCCATTGTGCGCCCCTGACTGGCACGGCATATATTTATTATGGAGGTTTCTATTCCTCTCTGGTATCCAGGCTTGCCTGGTTCTGGTATATCTGTGGCGAGGTATAGCAGAGTTGAGTTCTGGTAGTCGAATGGTGCTGTTATGAGAAGCTCAGACACTTCGTTTAGTCCGAGCTGTTCTTTGATGTAACTGAAATTACCCTCTATGCTCAGGGTGGCGCCGGTGAGAATTATAGATTTTTTTTCGGGCAGCAAGTGCTCGCTCAGTATCGAGCCCACATGGAGGGGGGCAGCGCAAAGATTGATACTGCCATTCGCAAGCATGGAGTGGGGGGG
>JAGHDJ010000058.1 GCA_021159955.1 Dehalococcoidia bacterium | reverse complement strand
GGACAGTTGGCATTATTGCTAACCAGCCCTTGCATCTTGCCGGTTGTCTGGATGTCGATGCATCAGATAAAGCTGCCAGATTCATACGTTTCTGCGATTGCTTTAATATTCCCCTGATAACTATTACGGATATTCCTGGTTACCTGCCTGGCAAAGGGCAGGAACATGCCGGGATAATAAGGCATGGAGCCAAGGTGCTGTGGGCTTATGCAGAGGCTACGGTGCCTAAGATTACGTTAGTTATCCGCAAAAGTTATGGTGGAGCCTATATTGCTATGGCTGCCAGGGAAATGGGTATGGATTATGTATTGGCTTGGCCTACGGCAGAGATTGCAGTTATGGGTGCTGATGGGGCTGCTGCTATTGTTCATCACTGGGAAATAAAGAAAGCCAGTGACCCTGGTTCAAAGCTTATAGAGAAAGCTGAGGAATATCGGCAGCACTTTGCCAATCCGTATATTGCTGCCGGCAGGGGGTTAGTAGATGCCGTTATCAAACCGAGTGATAGCAGGATTAGAATAGTTGATGCCTTGCGAATTTTGCGTAACAAACGACAGTGGAGACCGCCGAAGAAACATGGCAACATTCCATTATAAATGGTTAACATTGATAGAGGATAGATGGATTTATTATGGCTAAAACATTAGCAGAAAAGATATTGAGCGAGAATTCAGGGACTGATGCTCGAGCTGGAGAGATAGTAGTTGCCCGGGTGGGACTAGCTTTTGCTCAGGATGGCACTGGTCCGCTGACTGTGAGGCAGTTTGAAGCTGGTGGTTTTACTCATCTGTCCAATCCTGAACGTACCATATTGTTTTTAGATCATGCTGCTCCCAGCCCCAAGCGCGAGCTCTCCAATGACCATGTATTGCTCCGCAGCTTTGCTCGAGAGAAGGGCGCTGTGCTCTCTGATATTGGTGATGGAGTCTGTCATCAGATTGTAGCAGAGTCGTTCGCTATTCCCGGGCAAGTGGTTGTTGGAGCTGACTCCCACACTGTTACCGGTGGTGCTGTTGGGGCATTTGCTACAGGGATGGGTTCTACCGATATAGCGATTGCAATGGCTCTGGGTAAAACGTGGCTGCTGGTACCTGAGACTGTCAAGATAATAATTGAGGGTAGTTTTGTTAAGGGAGTGTATGCTAAAGATTTGATACTCCATCTCATCGGAGAGTTAGATGCCGATGGCGCTACCTACGATGCACTGGAATTTAGCGGTTCTACTGTGCGGCAAATGAATATGTCGGAGCGTTTTACCATAGCTAATATGGCAGTGGAGACGGGGGCAAAGGTAGGGCTTTTTGCTTCTGATGGTGTAACTAGAGAATACCTTGATGCTTGTGGGCGCGGTGAAGAATATTGCCCTCTACAGCCGGATGAAGGGGCTGTTTATAAAAGATGTATCAAAATTGATGCTGGTAGCCTTGCGCCTACCATTTCCAAGCCCCATACTGTGGATAACACTGCTCCTGTGACGGATTTAATTGGTACGAAAATAGATCAGGTCTTTATTGGCACCTGTACTAATGGACGGCTTGACGACTTGGCGATAGTTGCAGGCATCTTGAAAGATAACAAGAGGCATCCCGATACGAGGTTGATAGTGGCACCTGCTTCTAAAGGGGTATTTCAGGATGCTATGGATGAAGGATATATCCAGGTATTAGTGCGGGCAGGAGCGGCGATTATGCCACCAGGATGTGCTGCTTGCGTGGGTGTTCATCAGGGTGTTCTGGCGGATGGGGAGACATGTCTTTCAACTGCCAATCGTAATTTTAAGGGGCGCATGGGTAATCCGAATAGTTTTATCTATCTGGGCAGTCCCGCTACGGCAGCAGTTTCTGCTATCAAGGGAGAGATAACTGACCCCAGGGATTTTCTATAATATGTTGGTGAGATAGGAAGAGAAGGCAATGCTGAAGGGCAGAGTATTTAAATTAGGAGATGATATCTCCACAGATCACATAATACCGGGGCGATTTTTTCATTTGAGGAGTAATGTTCCTGAACTGGCTCGGCATACTCTGGAGGATGTTGCCCCAAATCTTGTTTTAGATGTCAAACAGGGAGACTTCATTGTTGCCGGCAGGAATTTTGGGTTAGGTTCCAGTCGTGAGCACGCACCCCTGGTTATTAAGACTGTTGGTATTGGAGCTGTTCTTGTTGAGTCGGTGGCGCGTATATTCTTCCGGAATGCTATCAATATTGGACTTCCTGTGCTCATATGTGACACTGAGAACATTGATGCGGAGGACGAATTGATAATAGACATGGCAAAAGGCACTATTGAGGATGTTACTAAAGGTTTTCACCTCGAGTTTAACAAGTTTCCGGGGGTGATGATAGAGATTCTCGGCGAAGGTGGCTTGTTGCCATATATCAAGAAACATGGCGATTTTGTTGTTAGTGTTTAAAGTTATCGGTGGTATTCAGGGAGGATACTAAAAAGGTGTTTGTAATTTGTTATGTGTAACGGGATAGCTATTGTGACTGATACTGTCTCTTCGCTACCCGAAGACATGGCAGAGGAGTATGGTGTTTCTGTAATACCGATGCATATCATAATGGATGGTAAGGATTACTTGGAAACGGAAGTGGACAAGGAACAGTTCTATACCTGGTTTGAGAATGAGAGAGAGCATCCTAAGACTTCAGCCCCCTCTGTTGGTGCTTATCTGGAGGTATTCAGAAAGCTGTGCGAGGAGTCGAAGCAGATTCTATGCATTACTATGTCATCTGGAATTAGCACTACGTATAAGATTGCGTTACAGGCTAGAGATATAATTCGGGAGGAATATCCTTTCGCTACTATTGAGGTGGTTGATTCTTACAATGAACATGGAGCTCTGATGTTTGTTGTTCTGGAAGCGGCTAGAGCGGCGTCTGAGGGGAAGCCATATCAGGAAGTATTGAGAGTTGCTGATGGGATGATAAAGAAGGTAACGTTGTTTTATCTTCTCAATACCCTTTACCATCTGAAAGTAGGGGGCAGGATGGGCAAGGCTAATATTTGGGGTGAAACTGCTCTGTCATTAAAGCCTCTTCTGGAATTGGGCATTCATACGGAAGGGGTTATGGTTCCTGTGGCAAGGTTAAGGACCAAGTCTATGGGAAACAGGAAAGTTGTAGAGGTACTTGAGGAAGGGTGGGGGGGCGCAGGTTGCACGTGGTGATAACTCAGGGTAATGCTCTAGATGAGGCAGAGGAATTGAGGAAGCTCATTCTTTCAAGGTTTCAATGTGCTGAGATGTATCTCTCAGATGCCTCATTGGTGACTGAAGTTCATCAGGGTCCCGGAGCTTTGAGGTTGGGGTTTTACTGTGATGATTGACGTCAGTTTAGTAATTACTGTTAGATTATAAACAGTTATAGTGCAGACCTTTTGGGGCAGCTAGAGCAATTGCTTTTGTCAGGATGTGAATACGGTGGGTAAGAAAGTAACTGTTGTAACAGATACGATAGCTTCTGTGCCGCAGGAGTTGGTGGACAGATACGGCATATCTGTAATTCCATTTCACATTATTGTGAGTGGCAAGGACTATGGTGAAATGCAAGAGGACAGGGAGCGGTTTTACCTCTGTAATAGAGACAGAGAAAATCTTCCCAAGACATCTGCGCCTTCCATAGGGGAGTTTTTGGAGAGTTGGCGGGAATTGGTGTTGGCAGGAAATGACATATTGTATGTTGCTATGAGTTCTGGTATGAGTATGGGATATAACATATCCCTGCAGGTCAAGAAGCTGATTCAAGATGAGCTGCCGGGATCTGGTGTTGAAGTTGTCAATTCTTATTCTGCTCAAGCGGCACAGATGTTTATTGTGATTGAAGCGGCGAGGGCAGCAGCCGATGGTGCATCTCTCTCTGGTGTGTTTGAGGTGGCGAGTAATATGGTGCGGAAGGTCAATCAGTTATATCTTCTTGATAATCTCCATAATCTGGTTGAGGGAGGCAGGGGAGATAAGGCTAGGCTATGGGAGGATGTTCCACTTTCAACGAAGTCTATCTTAGAGTTAAGTAGTTATACTGGTGGGTTGATGTCTCCACTGGCTAGAGCGAGGACAAGAGCTAAGGGAATTGATAAACTTCTGGATATAATGGGGGAGAGGGTAGGAGATAGAAAGTTGCATGTTGGAGTTACGATAGGTGACGTTCCCGGTGACGCTGAGTTGCTAAAGAGACGCATCGCAGAACGATTCCGGTGCGCAGAACTATATTTGATAGAAGGCTCTCTCATAGCCGATGTCCATGATGGTCCTGGCGCCTTACGCGTTGGGTTTTACGCTGAAGATTAAGTAGGACAACCTCTTTCTGCAGGGTCTATTGTTACATTCCGCCGTCTATACCGATAACCTGTCCTGTGATGAAGCTTGCTCTGTCACTGGCAAGAAAAGCTGCCAGTTCAGCGACCTCTTCTGGCTTTCCAAATCGTTTTAATGAAATCATTGACAGAACTACTTCCTTGTTTTTATCGGACAGGTTTTCCGTCATCTCGGTTGTAATGAATCCTGGAGCAATGGCATTTACAGTTACTTTTCGCGACCCCATTTCCCGTGCCATACTCTTAGTGAAGGAGATGAGCCCGCCTTTGGATGCGGAGTAATTGCTTTGTCCTGGATTACCTGCTATCCCCGATATAGAGGAGATGTTGATAATGCGACCGTGTTCCTGTCTCATTATAGAGCGTAGCGCAAATTTAGTGCAGAGATAAGCTCCGCGCAGATTGGTATTGATTACGTCATCCCACTCCTGGTCGCGCATTATCAATATCAGGTTATCTCTTGTTATGCCGGCATTATTCACCAGGATGTCAATTTTACCCCATCTATCGGTTACCTCTCGCACCATAGCTTTCACTTCTTCAGTATCACCTACATTCGCCTTTACCGCAAAAGCTTCTCCTTCCCGTTGAGTTATGGTGTCAACCGTGCTACGCGCCCCTGCCTCGCTATGCCTGTAGTTGACAGCTACTTTGACGCCGAGGCTGGCCAGTTTGATGGCGATAGCTTTTCCGATGCCCTTGGAAGCACCAGTCACCAGTGCCACCCTGCCTTCTAATTCTCTGTGTTCCATAAAAGAATCTCCCCTTTTAATCTGCGAAGCGCTTGAAGACTATGCAACAATTCTCTCCGCCCAAGCCAAAACCATTGGAGAGACAGTTGTTAATCTCAACTTTGCTGGCTTTATTTGGAACATAGGCCAGGTCACACGCGGGAGCCGGTGTTGCATAGTTTATCGTGGGTGGGAGGATGCCCCTGGAGACGGTTAGTATTGAAGCAATTGCTTCAATCAATCCGGTTGCCGTTATGCTGTGTCCCAGCATTGACTTATTGGAACTGATGGGCGTTTTGTGAGCTTTCTCTTCTCCAAGCAGTATTTTGACGGCTTTTGTTTCGCAGACATCGTTTAGCTTGGTGCTGGTGCCGTGGGCATTAATGTAATCAAGGTCTTCTGGCTTTATTCCAGCATCCCTCAGGGCAACACTCATGGCAATAGCCTGAGTCTCCGCATAAGGGGCGGTGCTATCATAAGCATCAAATGACCAGCCGGCTCCGCCAAACTCTGCAATAATGGGGGCATTGCGCTTCTTAGCGTGTTCGTATGTCTCCAGTATGACTACTCCTGCAGCTTCCCCATAGACGAATCCGTTGCGATTAAGATCGAATGGGCGGCATGCTGTGGTTGGGTCTGAGCTTCTGCTGAGGGCACCGAGAATATTCATTCCTGCCAGTGTAGTTGGGTCCAAACTGGCGTCAGACCCGGCCACTATCATTACGTCGGTATATCCGAGTCGCATAAAGTTTAGGGCTGCGCCCATGGCATCGGTGCCGCTGGCACAGAGGCTATCTACGTATGTATTAGGTCCTCTGGCGCCTGTTATCATACCTATTTGCATTGCCAGTGCGCTGGGGCTCGACTTGGTGATAAATAATGGATCGGCTCTTCTGGCACCATGTTTCTCCAGCAGCTCTTTGCCTTTGATAAGGTAGGCTGTTTCTACCAGCGTGGCGGTTACTACACCAACGCGCTCCACCTGTTCCTTGTCCATATCTAAACGTGACGAGGCTAGAGCCTCTTTGAGAGCAGGGATAGCAAGGTGAACAGCTCTTGCTGTACGGTCAACCATCTTAGGATGCATATAGTGTGTTGGATCGAAGTCACCGGGTATCTCAGCGGCCACTTTTATCGGGAAGTTGCTGACATCGAAATGGGTGATGTGACCGATACCCGATTTTCCTGAAGTAAGGCTTGTCCAGAAATCTTCTGCGTTCAACCCAATGGGCGTTACAGCACCCAGCCCTGTGACTACTACTCTTGGTTTCTCCATAATGCCGCTCCTTCTGTGCGATCGGGCTACCTGTGCTACAAAGGTAGCCGTTCAGTCTTTTTCCTCAATCTACTTTACCGCTGGGATGCCTGCCACATTGCAGTCTTGCAGGAGGGGTGTTATTTTGATATTTGGCAGAGGCAGCCACCACTCCCCGTTTGAATCGCGGTGTTTGTTGATATTGTCATAAGATACTGTTTGAAGAGTTAAGATTTCTCAGCGACTTTATTGTTAACGTAGTCCACAAAACCTCCGAAGGTTGTTAGTCCTTGGGCATCTTCCTCAGGGATTTCAATGTTGAACTCATCTTCCAGGGCTACCAGTATCTGCACCAGATCCAGAGAATCTGCCTCCAGCTCCTTAAAAGTGCTATCCGAGGTGAGCAGTTCACGGTCACAGTGTATGATTTTTACCACGATATCTTTAATGGTATCTTCTGTGGGCATAGCATTAACTCCTTTCGCTAACTTTAATTATCATTTATTTTTGTCATCTCTTCTTTTAAATAGTTTACCACATCAGCGTTCACTGTATCTCTTGCTCTTACTATTGTTCTGGCTGCCTGCTCTGCTTTAATATTGCCGTGCATTACCATGGCGATTCCATTAACACCCCATAGGAGTCCACCTCCTATGCTTGTAGTTTGAGACATCTGTGTCAATGAAAAAACATCCTTGAACAGCTTTTTTACAGGACCTATCATTGGTATTTTCCCTTTAATCTTTACTTTCAGATACTCTTCAGCGCGAGGACCTATACTCTCATAGAATTTCATGAGAATGTTGCCCACAAATCCGTCACAGACAACCACGTCGGCTCGCCCGCAGAGAATGTCATTTCCTTCTACGAAGCCAATGAAATTCAGGTTACTCTTCTCAAATAGAGGGTAGCTTGCCTTTATCGCTTGATTTCCTTTCCCCAACTCAGAGCCGATATTCAGTAAAGCGACTTTGGGGTTTCCAATATTCAACAGTTTTTTGGAATACACTGATCCTGCAATTCCGAATGATAGCAGTTGGTGCGGTTTACAATCAACATTTGCTCCGCAATCTATGAGTATGGTGTTTGGTGCAAGTACATCTATAGGACTTCCGATGGCGGGGCGGGAGATGCCTTCTATTTTACCTATGAACTGGATGGCGCTGGTCGCCATTGCGCCTGTGGAGCCGGCGCTGATCACTGCATCTGCCTCCCCCGATTTTACCAGCTTGGATGCTACAACTATGGATGCATCTGGTTTGCGGTAGATGGCGAAGGCTGGATTCTCCTCATTTGTTATCAACTGGCTGGCTTCTACATATCTGATAGGGAGATGGGATGTATCTTTTTGGGGCAGGTATTTGACTATTTCCTTCTTGATACCAACGAGAATAATCTCTATTCCTTTATGTTCAGCGGCAAGGACTGCTCCTTTAACTATTTCTGCCGGAGCAAAATCTCCACCCATAGCATCTACTGCTATTCTTATCGGTTTGTCATTTTCTGATATTAACCTGCGTTTCTCCATATGTATCTACTCGCTTAATGCTCCGTGATTTATAGTTGTTACCGTTGTGATTCCGCTGATGACCACTTCCTTTGCTTGATTGCAGCTTTCCACACTGCACCTTATATGAGTTACCCCATCCTGGCGCTCTATGGATTTGATTTTTCCTGTGGTGGTGATGGTGTCTCCTGGTCGAGCAGGGGCTTTAAAGCGCACTGATAACCCACCTGTCGTGAGCCAAGCTCTACCAAAGGCTGCTGCCATCATCTCTGATATGTAAGATAGAATAAGCATGCCGTGGGCGATTGTCCCTCCTAGTGGGGTGCTTTTCGCGAAGGTTTCATCTATATGTATGGGATTGAAATCTCCAGATGCTTCGGCATACAAGGCTATCATCTTCTGGTTAATGGATTTTACTACAGGAGGAATAGCAGTTCCCTCTCGTAATTCCGGAGGCTCCAATCCCTGTTTGAAACGGGTCATTCTGCCTCCATTTTCTGGTTTGTTAGTACGATACTAGCTTTCCCTGTTATAACTGTCTCGTTTTCCTCGTCGGTGATGTTAAGTTCTATCACTGCCATATGGAATTTTCCGCGGTCTAATTTACGTCCTACTTTAGCGTGACTGGTTAGTTTTGTTCCCACAGGTACAGCTTTATGAAATTCTAGTTCTTCGGCAGTGTGTACGGCACCGTCTGGCATTTTGAATAACTCTGTCATTGCTGTCATAGCGAGTGCTGTTATTGCCATGGGAGGAGCGAATTTGGACAAAGGAGAAGCACCCCACATTTTTTCTCTACCCACTGCATTCAGGTATTGTGACACGGTTGATACACCCATTTCATAACTGACGGGAGGGAATTCATAACCAGAAATCAGATGCTCCCATTCCAATGGTGGGGTGGCACTGTCTTTATCTTGCATCTACTGGTCCTGAACCATTGAAAATTGGATGGCTGACAATCATAATAAAAATTATGTGCAACGACTCGCAGTGTACTTGACGTAATTGTAAGGCACGCAAAGTTGTGATGTCAAGCTTATCGGGTTGTGCTGGGAGCGTAATCTTGTAGTGATGTCAGTTATAGCTCTGCTTGGTAGTTATCACGGAGATGCTTTTAGAGCTGTTCTATTATCCCTTGTGTTATTTTGAACTGGGTTGATTGGGACAGGAACGATTTACTGATAGCGCTGGGTTCTGCTGTTGTGATGATAACTTGTCGAAGCTGCAGGGTGAGTTCTAGCAACTGATTGCGGTGTTTTGCATCCAACTCTGAGAAGACGTCATCCAATAACACAATGGGGTGCTCACCCATTTCTGCTCGTACATATTCTGCCTCTGCCAGTTTGAGTGCAATAACTACGGTGCGCTGCTGCCCGCGGGAACCATAGGTGCCCATATCAATTCCATTGACCATAAATCTAAGGGTATCGCGGTGTGGACCCACTAACGTTGTCCCCGCAGCAATTTCTCGCTCTCTTGATTGTTGCACTGCCTCTTGCAATTCGTTCTCCAAGGATGCCGCCTGTAGTTGCCTGAGTGTGTGATTTGCTTGCTTCAGACTTGGGATATAGACTATTTCCAAATTTTCATCATTGCTGTTGAGCTTATGATATATTTCCTGTGCGGGTTTGTTGATTTTACCTATTGCCTGATAGCGTCGAAGAGTGATGTAGGAGCCATGTTTAGCCAACTCACCATCCCAGAATTCAAGCTGATTGGGATTGGCATTGTTTTCTCTTATCATTCGCAGGAGAGAATTTCGCTGTGTCAGAACGCGGGTATATTGCTGGAGGGAGTGCAGGTAATGGCGGTCTGTTTGAGAGTTAATTAAATTGAGATAACGGCGGCGAATTGACGGGGGTCCTGCAATTAGCGCGATATCCTGAGCTGCAAACATGACAACATTTACCTGTCCCACCACCTCGCTGGCGCGGTGGGGAATATCGTTGACCCGTATCCGTTTTGTAATGGGACCTGAGCAGTTGTATCTAGTGGCAACTTCTATTTTAATCTCACCATTCTCGCGCTGCACATTGGCAAAGATACGGGCTATAGGTGTTTCTTTTTCTAGTGCAGACCAGTTGATGATTTCTCTCTCGTTGGTGGCACGGAGACTCTTGGTGGTAGAGATAATGTGGATAGCTTCCAGCAGGTTGGTTTTACCCTGGGCATTATTCCCATGGATTACAACGTGTTGTGGGGAAATGTCCAGCTCAAGATGAGCATAATTGCGAAAATTGGTAAGACTCAAGTGAGTGATATACAAACTTTATCTTGTTCCCTTTACCCTAGTGTAATTATATCTTAACTCTACCTTAAAATGTTGGAAAGGTGCAATGTGCTAG
>JAGHDJ010000037.1 GCA_021159955.1 Dehalococcoidia bacterium | reverse complement strand
TTTGAGGCTAGCCCTAAAGCTATTTCGAGGAGAACCAGCTATCTCCGAGTTCGATTGGCATTTAACCTCTACCCACAGCTCCTCCCAGAGTTTTGCAACACTCAAGGGTTCGGGCCTTCACCCCGTTATTAGCAGGGCTGCACCCTGGCCATGGGTAGCTCACTCGGTTTCGGGTCTAATCCATACGACTGATCGCCCTATTCAGACTCGCTTTCGCTACGGCTCCGCAACTTAATTGCTTAACCTCGCCATATAGATTAACTCGTCGGCTCATTCTTCAATAGGCACGCCATCACCCCAATAAATTGAAGCTCTGACTGCTTGTAGGCACACGGTTTCAGATACTATTTCACTCCCCTTCCGGGGTACTTTTCACCTTTCCCTCACGGTACTAGTTCACTATCGGTGGTTAAAGGTATTTAGCCTTGGAGGATGGTCCCCCCAGATTCCCACAGGATTCCACGTGTCCCGTGGTACTCAAGAACATAACCAGGAGTCTTCTCATCTTTCACCTACGGGATTCTCACCCTCTGTGATAGTCCATTCCAGAAACTTTTGGCTAGATGGAAGTTTTGTAACTCCCCGCTCCAACTGAGGTTAGAGCATGCTATGTCTTACAACCCCTTGATAACATAAGTCCTCAGACCACTAAGTTATCAAGGTTTAGGCTCTTCCCCTTTCGTTCGCCACTACTCAGGGAATCTCTTTTGATTTATTTTCCTCAAGGTACTGAGATGTTTCAGTTCCCTTGCTTACCTCCATCCGGTCTATGTGTTCAACCGGCGGTCTCCGAGGTTTGCTCGGAGGGGTTACCCCATTCGGAAATCTCCGGATAAGCTTGCTAGACAGCTACCCGAAGCTTATCGCAGTCTCGCTACGTCCTTCTTCGGCCTTTAACCCCAAGGCATCCACCATGTGCCCTTATTCGCTTAACTTGCATTGTTTCAGAGATAATTTTATCTCCGCGGCATTGCTTCCTTGTTTTTTTGCTCTACGCTATTCTATTGTTAAGGTACATTTATACTTATAAAATCAAAAAGCGACCAGTGTCCTGCACTAAGCCGCTTCGCCTAGATTACACGACCACTAACTCTGGAAATTACCCTACTGTATCTCTTCTCCCCACACATCCCCCCTTACTTAAGAACCATCAATATACACTAACAGAATGGCATTGTCAATATTTTTAGCTACATCTTTTCAATCTACCACAATACCTGCTTCCATCCTACATATACCTCCATTTGCGCACGCTCAAAGAGATACCTCCATATATTCACTCACATTTCAAATATTGTGTGTTATAACACAGAATATCACTGTTACAGACACAAAGAAGTAGCAGTTATTCCTGCCAGCAAATGACCCCTATCAGCGAGAACTTTAACTCTGTTTCCACTATTCTCCAACAGTTATCTCGGACATCTCAGGTTTCTTCAAAAAGCGAGCCATCCCGGCTGCGACAAAAGTAACTATTGCCCCAACCAGGAAAGCAATAACATAACTGCCGGTGCTGTCAAATATATACCCGGTCAACACAGCTCCGACAGCACCACCCACACTAGGTCCAAGCATAGAGAACCCAAGAATGCTACCACTGTTGTGCCGCCCATAAAATTCACTCAAGAGAGCAGGAAATGTAGGAACCCAGACACCATACGAAAAGCCAAAGATGGCAGCAAATATGTAGAACTGCATTAGCCCTGAGATACCAATAAGCCACAGCAGGAGAACCCCCTGGCAAACAAGGACCACAGCGAGGGCGCTTTTCCTGCCCACTTTGTCTGAAAGAGCACCAATAGTTATATCCTGCCGGCAATACTGGCACCACCAATAATACTGAGTATTACAGAAGCTTTTATGGGCTCTATGCCTTCAAGTTGGGCGTAATTAACCACGTGAGTCATTACCATAGTCAAGCCAAAAGGGGCAAGGGCAAACATCGCCATCAGCAACCACAAGCTTCTGGTTCTCATAGCTTGCTTTAAAGCGAGTCCTACAGACTGCGATATAGTGATATCCTCTCCATCTCCATCCTCCTGAACCTCACCGGCAGCAGCTATTTCCCTCTTTTGAGGTTCCTTCCGCAAAAATAAGGCTGCTACAGTGACAACTAACAGAGCGCCCACGCCAAGAATAAAGTAAGCCCTGCTCCAACCATAGTTGCTGATAAGTTTGCGGGACAAGGGAGACACAATCACCGTTCCCAACTCTACTCCGGTAGTAACAAGCCCCAAAGCCAATCCTTTTCGCTGAACAAACCACCTGGACACCATAGATAGAAGAGGAGAAAAAGCAACGCTCATCCCAAGAGCAACTAGAAGTCCATAGCAAATGTACATCTGCCAGAGTGAAGTCACCTGCCCCGCCAACATCAAACCAACACCAAGAGCTATCCCGCCAGATAGAACCACTGCCCTCGTTCCATATTTACCAGCAGCCCACCCTGAGAAAAAACCAAGACCACAATGAGATATCTGATAAAAGGAAAATATACCAGAAGTTGCGGTGCTGCTCCAGACAAACTCTACCTGCAGTGGTTTAAAGAACACGCCAAAGGAATAATGCACCCCATAAGCCATGGCTGTCACCAGAAAAGACGCTCCTACTATTACCCAACTATAGTAAGGCGCGTCCTCTTCTCTATAAACATCCGTATGTTCTCTTCCTGATTTTCAGCGCCGCCATGAGGCGCCAAGCTCTCGCTTACAAACTGAAGCTGCTAATTATCCTGTCTATAGTGACAGAATAGGACTCATACTCAGACTGTTTTATCCAAATCCTGGTATGATACATAGAGTTGCCTGCACGGGCAAAGAAGTGTCTGAAATACCACCTGGCTCCTTCGGTATAAGTATAAGCTATCTCAATCCCGGATAATCCTCCATATGCCACCTCTTCACGATACAGAAGATTAAAATCTGGGTAGTCCCCCTCCAACTTATCAATATTGGTGTCAACGAGATTTTCTACCTTTGATTTTGGCGATACATCAGTTACCGTAGCTATATCCAACCCTACATCATAAGAGCTATGGTGAATACGGACATATTTTAAGTTCTGGTCATCAACCTGCCAGGAAGAGGGATACGAGATGGAATAGCCGTACGCCATATTAGAATATGTTTCCCATGATTCTTCGACAGGAGCAAGAATATCTTCTCCTGCCATCAATTGCGGAAGAACATCTTTAATGCCATCTATTGCAACGGCAAAGTTAACACCCTCAACGGGAATACCGCCAGAAACCTTGATGACCCACGAATTGATGCCCACAACCTCTCCTGAAAGATTAACCAAAGGACCACCGCTACTGCCGGGGTTCATTGCAGCGTCGGTCTGGATACTGCGAACCTCAGTTTGACTATCGGTGCGGAATGCCGAGACTATTCCCTCAGTAACAGAAACACCCCCCCCAGCGACAAAGGAAAGCCCATACTCACCACCTTCTCCCCCACCATCAACTTAGAGGAGTCACCAAAGGAAGCTGCCTGCAGATTATTGGCAGCGGCTTGCACTATCGCTATATCCATAATCTCATCCCTGCCGACAACAATACCGCCACACTGCTCCCCACCAGGCAAAGTAATAGTCACCAGGAGAGTCCCTGCCACAACATGATTATTAGTCAAAACATAACCTGCCTGGTCAATGATTACCCCAGAACCAGAGCCTGCATGAGTGCTCACCTGAACAACCGACGATACAACCTCGCTTACAGCATTAACCATGGAAGGGGACTCCGACTTATTAGCATCAATAATAGATTGAAGAATTCTCAATGCGTTTTCGTCCGCCGGTTCGACAGAGCCCGTTACGTCATGGACTATCCATTCACCATTACCACTCACCAGCCAACCTACATCATCCTGATAAGTTGCATCCAGAGAAGCAACCTCCATCCACACAATGTCGCGGGCGAGAGATGTTTCAGCACACTCCATCAGGTAATCTTTAACTAGCAGAAGAACTTCATCCCGTAAGCGCTCAGGGTGTGCAGTGAGACTAGAAGACGGTTCAGAAGTAACAGGAGGAATAACCGTGGGTACAGTAGATTCGCACCCTAAAGAACAGGCAGAGAGAATCAGGGTAATGATAAATATCAAAGAGACCTTTATAAAACCATGTGTATTTTTCCCACTTCGCCTCATAATTAAGACACAGTATGTCGCTTTACCCCGAGTTTTGTCAACATAACGGGAAGCGGTTCAGCTATTCCGACACACTTGATAAGTGACACTATATCCCATACAATACAATCACTAAATTGAAGACAAAGGTGGAGAGAAAAATGAGTAAAATAAAAGTTGCGATAACATTATCAATTATAGCCATATTTCTTTTGCTGCCAGCGGCTGTTCTAGCACAGCCGCTAGTATGTGGGTTCTACGGCACAGCGCTCTCTAACGGTATGAACGTTGCCGATGGCACCATAGTCTCAGCCTGGATAGAAGGACAAAAGGTAGGAGAGTGCACCACTGTCAATTCTACATATGGGGGCAGATCAAATGCATTGCGGATAAGTGGCTCTCATGTCGGGAAAACTGTGTCCTTCAAGGTAGGAAATCTGGACGCATCAGAAATTGCAGTGTGGAAAATGGGAGAAAATATCAATTTAGACTTAACTGCAAACACCTCAACACCTACACCCACACCTACAGCAACTCCTACAGCAACTCCAACCTCTACAGCCACTCCCACACCAACTCCAACCTCTACAGCCACTCCCACACCAACTCCAACCCCTACAGCCACTCCCACACCAACTCCAACCCCCACAGCCACTCCCACTCCTGCACCTACATCTACACCAGCTCCTATTCCTTCTCCCACACCAACCTCAACACCTGCGCCAACGTCAGAATCATCCGGCGGAGGTTTCGGCTGCTCTGCTCAACCACCAATATCAGATAGAAAAAGCCCCGCATCTGGAGACATAGCAGCGCTGGGAGCATTATTTATCGGGGTAGCTACCACCAGATTTTGGACCAAAAAACGCAAGTAAACAAAGAGGAACAGGAACTAATCTTGTAAATCAATTCAGTTCTCATCAGCAATAACCCTGGAAAAGCAGGTTATTTTGATATATGCTCTTGTTGCGAGGCGGTTTCTTTAGCCGCCTCACTCAGGAGAGGGTTCAGTTGCTTATCGCTTCCCGCCAATACCAAAACATCCCCTTTGCGCACATCCTCTACAAGGTCTGGAGTAACAATAACTTCCTTCCCACGCTGAATCAAGAGCACAGCTATACCCCATTTGCCACCCTGCCCCAGTTCAAGCTCAGAAAGAGTCTTACCTACAAAATATGGCGAGGCTGCTACCTCGGCAACACCATAGCTTGGAGCTACAGGGATATAGTCCAACACGTTGGGCAAAGTTAATCCATGAGCAACCCTCTTCCCCATTTCACGTTCCGGAGAAACCACCCTATCTGCACCAATTTTTTCAAGTATACTACGGTGCAGTTCGTTATCAGCCCTCGCTATGACGTAAGCAACACCCAATTTCTTCAACAGTATCGTGGAGAGCACACTGCTCTGAATCGCAGAGCCCATCGCTACTATAACCACATCAAAACCGCCAATATCCAGTGCTTTCAACACTGTCTCACTAGTAGCATCTGCCTGAGCTGCATGAGTTACCTGTGACGATACAGACTGAACTCTTTTCTCATCAATATCCAGCGCCAATACATCATATCCCATACCAAACAGGGTACTAGCCAAAGATATACCAAAACGCCCCATCCCTATAATAGCCACTTGTTGTCTCATTTTTATTTACCTCCTACTATCCTATCCTCACCGTCTCCTCTGGATAACGATATAGGGCCGTAAGCTGACTTTGAACCAGCGATAGCGCTATAGTGAGTGTTCCAAGCCTGCCAGCAAACATCATAATAGCTATTATCACCCGACCTGCAACTGACAAACTAGGTGTTATTCCCGTTGATAATCCCACAGTACCAAAAGCAGACACCGTCTCAAATAGAAGGTCAAGGAAGTCAAGCTTCTCTGTCATAGTTAATACCAGTACCACAACAGCTATAAGTCCCACAGAGAGTATCACCACAGTCAATGCCCGATGTATCTGTTGGTTAGAAAACTCCCGACCAAACGCTCCGGGATACTCCC
>JAGHDJ010000137.1 GCA_021159955.1 Dehalococcoidia bacterium | reverse complement strand
CTACTGGTAAATCCTTACGACATTGAAGGTATAGCAAATGCAATTTACCAGGCAGCTAATATGAGCATCAACCAGCGACAGATGCGGATGTATCGGCTACGAAAATCGGTGCGGCGGCGCGATCTGTTCTGGTGGCTCAATTCCTTTCTTCAGGCGGCAGATTAGAAGATACAGAATCTATACTGCAGCTGCACTCGCCCTTCCCATAATGAAGACAGTCATCTCCTCCCTCCGGAGGTTACTTCGCCAGCACTCGTGCCAAGTCCAGCAACCCAACATCAAGCGGCTTTTTACTGCTGACCACTTCAGCCAGTGGTGTAGCCTTAGTCACTTCTCCCACTCTCCCCACCAACACACCATCTCGTCCCTCGGATAAACAAGCGGTAGCAGCAGCACCCAACCGCGTCCCCAACAAGCGGTCAAAGGCGCCGGGAGCGCCACCGCGTTGCACGTGTCCCAGAGTAGTTACCCGCAGATCAAATCCCAACCTCTCGTGGTGTTTCTGAAAGTAGTGCGCTAGCTTCTGGGCATTATACTGCGCACCTTCGGCAACGACTATCAGGGCATGACCTTTACCCCGCTTATAGGCGTCACGCAGTTCACCCGCCACAATTTCAGGGTCGGTCTTCACCTCAGGTATGATAACAAGCTCAGCTCCGCCGGCGATGCCAGCCATCAGGGCAAGATAACCACAGTCTCGCCCCATAACCTCTACGAGAAAAGCCCGCTGGTGGGATGAGGCGGTAACCTTGAGGCGATCTATAGCCTCCAGGGCAATATTCAGAGCCGTGTCCACCCCGATAGTTATCTCCGAGCCATATAGATCATTATCTATGGTAGAAGCCACTCCCACCACAGGGTAATCCATCTGAGACAACGCATAAGCACCTGTCTGCGAACCACCACCTCCAATTACTATCAGAGCATCAATACCACGCCGACGAAGGCTTCCAAGTGCCTTGAGCCTCCCATCCTCGGTCCTGAATTCCGGACAGCGGCTGCTGTTCAGCATAGTCCCGCCCTGCTGAATGATATTACTCACATCGCGCGCCCCCAACGGCATCATATTATCTGTAACGAGTCCGAGATAACCGCGGCTCACACCAAAGACCTCCCAACCCCTATCTACTCCCGTCCTCACCACAGCCCTGATGGCAGCATTCATTCCTGGAGCATCACCACCACTGGTTAATACAGCTATGCGTTTCATATTATTACCTCATCCAATCCAGATACGTTTTTAGAGAAAGCTTTGGAATAAATCCCCACCACTTCAGAAAGCCAGTTTATTTCTCACCGATTCCAGTTTGCCCTTTATAGTCAGGTCCTTATCCCTGCGATCATCTATCTTTATGGTGGTCACCACCCTCACAATACCATCCGAAAAGGTGTCTTCATGCACCTTTCTAATCATCTTTAATATCTTATCCAGGTCACCTTCCAATATCGTTCCCATTGAGGTCAGCTCACACTTAACGTCCTTCTCGCCCTGCAATGTTTTTACTGCACGCGCTACATACTTGCTGACTGAGGCGCTGCCCGTCCCCAGAGGAACAACAGTTACCTCTACCACTACCATTTTACATTAACCTCCCCTCTATCTCCAGAGTTAAAGAAAACAGCATAACCATCTTATCACCTATCAGGAGCTCCTTCGCCCTATGCTCACAAAAGCCACCACCTGCGTGTATTATATCACGGTATCGCACTATGTGAATATCAAGACGAAGGACGTTAAAAGGAGAGTAATCCACTCTCTATAGCAGTCAGTTCCATCTCTTGTCCTGCCAGAGTAACCCTCTGGCGAGTAAAATGCATCGTCAGGTCACCACAAATAAAGGTGGTCTTAACCTGCTCCTCTACAGGAACAGCACGACACTGTGTCGCTCTCACACACACCACCAGTTCAAAAGCAGAGAATGGTTTGATTACATAATCATCATCTCCAATATCTAACCCTTGAACTTTATCATATTCATCATCCTTAGCCGTTACCACAATGACGGGAACCTGAGAGAATTAGCGAATCCTCTTACACACAGCATATCCATCCATACCAAGCATCATAATATCTAACAACACCAGGTCGGGGTATTCGTTGTCAAACAGGTTGATAGCAGACGCACCATCGGGAGCAATACACACTTGACACCCCCCTAACTGCATCATCCGCTGCATCACGCGGCGTATTCAAGCATCATCATCCACCACCATCACTAATTTCTTCCTCAGCGGCACGCTTCACTTACCCCCCCCCTTTATTCTCCAACAACACGGTTAATTGTTTCCCTAAGGGTGGCGACACCTGCCGGTTTGACAATGTAATCAGCTGCGCCCATATCCAGCGCTCTCCGGCGTTGGACTTCATCAGCCGTAGTAGAAAACACGACCATAGGGATTTCTTTCAGTGCTCCATCTCCATTTACTTCTTCCAGTACTGACCAGCCATCCCTCCCTGGCAATCCCATGTCCAGCAGCAATAGGGCACACTTATGTTCACGTACCAGCTCCATCCCCTGTTCTCCAGTAGCAGCTTCCAGCGCTTCATAACCTTCCAGTTCTACCACATGGCAGGAGAACTTCCGTATCCCTTCCATATCTTCTATCACCAGCACCTTCTTTTGTGGGGTTTTGTCACTCATTATGCATCATCTCCTTCATTTCCCAATGGCAGGGTAAAAAACATTGTAGTGCCCTTCCCTTCCACACTCTCTACCCATATCCGCCCCTATGCGCCTCTACCAGCCCCTTGCACAACGCCAGCCCCAATCCCATTCCCCCGGGGTCGGCGGACAAGCGCTGCTCTATGCGATACATCCGATCAAAGATCTTGTCTATCTCTATCTCTGCTATGCCTATGCCCTGGTCGGCAACACTTATCTCCAGTTCCTTCTCTTTCTTCTCTATCCTGACTATTATATCTGTCCCATAGACCTAGCCTAAATCCCTGCATGCTCAGCCCTTTCACCATCCCCGGAGTGGATCCTCTCTGTGACTTTAAGAGGAGTTGCTTCCTACAGATAAAAGCCCGTAGACTTCCCCATCATATTCCAGCCGTACTCCTGCTGCACTCCTGCCTGCACAGTTGCTTGATAGAGGGCAATCAGTGCAGGTGGAGGCTGGGTCTTCAGTTACTACGGCTTCTGATTGCTTGAGTGCACGCTGCCCGCAGGCGGGCATTTCGCCACGCTTTAGATGCTCAACCATAGGCAGGAAGCTTTTACCCAGTCCAGATTCGGCATATGTCGCAAGCTTTCCGGATTCATCAAGCAGAGCAATCCAGGCGCTGGCATAACCACGGCCTTTGATGAGAACGTCACAGACTCTCTAAATCATCCTGCCACAGTCCTTTTCCCTGACAACCAACTGATTAACACTGCTGAAAGCGTACAGGATATTGTTCAGGTGAGTAAGACGTTACTCTACAGCCAGTTCTTTTCTGGCCACCTATATCCTCTCCGTAATCTGTATTATTCCAAGTTCAGTCTCCACGAAGTGGCTATTTATCATTGTCATCTGTTATTTGACTTTACTATCATCCTGCCTTGACACATCCCCTACAGAAACATCACACAAATTCCTGAGCCATCAACTAAATCCAAGCACCCGATAATAACAATATACGCTGACATTATATCACAAACACTGATAGATCTATCCTCCACTACCGATAACACAGGTATGTGATATAACACCCACACACAACAGAGGGGTAATTCGGCAGGCGGCAGAAGGGAGAGTTAAGGAAGCTGATTACCGACACCATCATAGGAATACACCAGACAGCCAATAAGATAGGTCTGCAGAGTTAGAAAACTAGCTGCCCTTACCCAAATAGTCAGTAAGCTCATCAAAACTGGGAGGGAACTGTGGCTTGTATGTGAGGAAAGAAGTCGTGGGATACCTCATCCCAGCTTTATGGGTAGCTTCAAGCCCTTCAATTATTACCCCAATCTTGCTCACAGGCATAGCAAATGACATCTCATCATCGTGTGCTTGAGCAACTGCCCGGTCACCACCACCAACTACTGCGAACTGGCACTGGTCAGTTAGAATCGCCCTGGTAATCTCTGCCCCACAGGCAAGCCCCCCTACACTGCTGGATATGACAGATTCACCCGTTGCATAGATAGCAGCCTGCACCAACCTGGATACCTGGGAGGGGTTGCCATAGATTATGATAACCTGCGGTTCAAAGTCAGCCCGAGCCAAGGGCGCTGCTACCACATAGGTATATTTCCCCACCTCAAGTCTGGGCATTCCCCGGGCTATTTTAGCCCTGACATCCTGATTCTTCACCCAGAACGGGACGTTGAAACTGCCATCGAGAAATTTATCCTTGGCGGGGAGAAAACCCAGCGTGAGTGCCCCCAGAGGGCATTGCATATCCTCTACCCCCATTGCCATCGCCCACCCGTAACGCCGAGCTAAAGCTATACCCTGACATAGTGCCACAGGCATTCCTAAATCTCGCTTCGGCATCCTCACTCTGTCGGGAATTTCACCCACTGAACTAACTAATCTGACAGCTACCGGGAATGTCTGCGGACGGATGTACTTCTCCAGAGTCTGATTGATCTTCTGTATCTCCATTTGTGATTACCTCCTCCTGTTGCTTTCTCCTTTCACTAACTTACGCAGCCGTAGCCCATATATACAGCAGCTCTGATTACATCAGTCAACCCAACTACTACGTAGCGTCTCGGTATCCTAGGACGGCTTTAACCTGCTCCAGCTCTTCAGAAATAGAAAACCAGCCACCAGCGGTGGGACACCCATAGTGAGAAGCACAAAAACGATGGTGAGCAGATAACCATGTTCTCTTACCATCAGCGGGTACCCAATGAGTACAATCGCCCCTTCCACCATCAGCGCAATTGCAGCAAGGCGTTCTCTACGCCACGCTACAACAGCAGTAATCAGGAAAATCAAGCCGGGTAATGCGTTCGGTGTGTTAAGTAAGAGTCCCTTAACCCCCTCGCCTGCACCTGAAGCTAGCCCAAAGAACAGCCACCACCCACCCCAGACCAATGACAACACTCGCGCAATGCTACGCATCCGTTTGGCTGATATATCCGTAATAACTCGATTAACCATCACGATTTAACCTCCTTTTACAGAACTCCAATCGCAATTTCTGCCAACCTAAGACCTGCGCAAGGTCAATGTAACTTGCAGAAGCGCATACTAGCATCTAGTGTAGCACCTGTCAATTTCGGTGCTCACTAGCATAATTAGTGGCACCCTTCCTCGTTGTTATACCTGCAGTGAGCCAAAACCTGGAGTTAAGTGGATGAAACATAGCCACCGTCTATCTTTTAAAGTTGACTGCCTTATTGATTAAAAGCTAGAATCTCTTACAGGCAAAGAGCAACAAGCACGGTAGACAGAGCAAAGGAGGCAGCCAATGTATCAGACCATCCTGGTAGAGAAAAAGAATCACATAGCCACCATCACCTTCAACAGGACGGAGAAATTGAACGCCGTAAATCTGCAGATGAGGAAAGACGTATGCGATGCGCTGGATGAGCTGGAGAGCGACAACGATGTGAGGGTCGTAATTATGACAGGGGCAGGACGCGCCTTCTCAGTTGGTCTCGACATGGCAGATGTCAATCCCGGCACTATGAAAGACTTCTCCCGCATAGAGGATGTGGAGAGACTGCTATACTTCGACAAACCTGTGATAGCAGCGATAAACGGATATGCTCTGGGTGACGGATTCCAGTATGCATTGATGTGCGACATTGTAGTAGCTTCAGAGAAAGTTGCAATGGGACCCATAGGCGCTCGCGTGGGGGCGTTATGCCACATTGCCACATGGTCTCTCGCTAGTGTGGTGGGCAGGAATAAAGCCAGCGAACTATTGTTCGGCTGTGACAAAATAGACGCTCGAGAGGCTTATCGGATTGGTCTGGTAAACAAAGTAGTCCCTCCCGAGCAACTTATATCCACCGCCAGAGAAATGGCAGAAAATATCATAAAATCCGCTCCCTTATCAATAAAACACACCAAGCGTATATTGCGCCAGGGACTATTGAACGATGGTGTTAAGAACTGCCTGCAAGAAGGATTAGAAGCAACCGCAAGCAGTGATGACTTAAAGGAAGCATTCAAGGCATTCGCCGAAAAAAGAGAGCCTATCTTTAAGGGAAAATAATATCCACATCAGTCTAACCGCTGTTTTAGGTGAGCTTCCCCGGTATGCTCCAGGTTTCTGTAGATGATGTCAGTCTCCAGAAACCTGACTCAGCTGTGCAATATCCACCTCGACTTTACCCGAGTTAATATTCAGTATGCCAACTGTGCCTAATCCCTGACGATAATGGAGGAAGGTAGGGCTACCGGGACTAATTAAAAGAACACCATTGTGTCTTTCCACCACTGTGCGGTGTTCATGACCGAAGACGACGATGTCAGCATCGCCATAAATATCTTCTTCCTGAGCATCTATGCTTTGCTCTGAGACCCAATGCCGACATGGTCTCATATGAGTAAGCCACAAAATTAACCCTTCAAACTGCAATGTATGTTTAGCCCTTACCCGCTCGTCTACCGCTATAGCTAAGCTATCATCATCGCCTGTTGCAGCCAGCACCGGGGCGATTCTCTCCAACTCGTCCAATACGGAAGCGACATAAATATCACCAGCGTGAAGAATAAGATCGACACCCTGAAAAGCTTCTTCTACCTGATGTGGAAGTTTTTCTACATCATAGGGAATATG
>JAGHDJ010000022.1 GCA_021159955.1 Dehalococcoidia bacterium | reverse complement strand
TGATATGGGGCTGGTCAGAGGAACTGACATTGAGGTGCAGCGGGTAGCCCCGCTCGGAGACCCCATTGAAATCAAGCTCAAGGGCTACAACCTCTCTCTGCGCAAAGAAGAGGCAAGCAACATCCAGATTGAGGTGAACTGAATGACAAGCAACGTTATGCCTTTGACAATGGCAAGTTACGGAAAGCCAGTTACTGTAGTTAATATCAGAGCCGGGTTTGGACTCCAGAAGAGACTGTCCGATATGGGTCTGCTTCCAGGAACGAAGATCAGGATAGTCAACAGCCAAAGGGCAGGGCCAGTTTTAATAGACCTTAAGGGGACAAGGTTAGCACTAGGTCGCGGCGCAGCACAAAAAATCATGGTAACGGAGACACAAGATGGATAAGAAAATGACCGTTGCCCTGGCAGGCAATCCCAACGCAGGGAAAACCACATTGTTTAACAACCTGACTGGCGCGCACCAGCATGTGGGAAACTGGCCTGGTGTGACCGTAGAAAAGAAAGAAGGAAATCTCAACCACAAGGGATACAGCATAACCGTGGTCGATCTCCCCGGCGTTTATAGCCTCACTGCTTACTCCCCCGACGAAGTCATCGCCATGGACTTCATCGTAGAAGAGAAGCCTGATGTAGTAGTAGACATCGTTGACGCATCCAACTTAGAAAGAAACCTCTATCTCGCCGTCCAGATTCTGGAGATGGGTGTTCCCGTAATAATAGCACTGAATATGATGGACCAAGCCGAGTCAAAGAAGCACCTCATAGACATCCCCACCCTATCTCACCTCATAGGAGCACCAGTGGTGCCAATGACAGCCAACCGCAATGAGGGAACAGAGGAATTGCTCGCCGAGATAGTAAAGGTGGCAAAAGGCGAAGTAGAGACAAGAGAATTGAGGATAGAATATGGCAGGGAAGTGGAAGAGGAAATCGCAAAACTGGAACAGATAATCTCTCCGACTTCACTCGCCCTGAAATATCCTCCGAGATGGCTAGCGGTAAAACTACTGGAAGGAGACAAGGAGATAATTGGGAAACTCAAGGAGGTGGACGTTGAATAAAGAAGACATACTTCGTGCCACAGATGCAAGCATCGCCCACCTGAAAAATATCTATGGAGATGAATCTGAAACCCTTATCGCCGATGCTCGATACGGATTCATCAGCGGTTTACTCAAAGATGTATTGAAAAAGCCTCCTGTAGACAGAGTCACCGTTTCGGATAAGATAGATAAGGTCATTGTCAATCGCTGGGCAGGGATACCTATATTTATGGCTATTATGTATGGGGTATTTCAATTTACTTTCACCCTGTCCGCTCCACTTATGGGACTGATAGACCGCGGCTTTGGGTGGCTGGGAGGACAAGTAGCCACCGTTTCTCCCAACTGGCTGGGTTCACTGCTCGCAGACGGCATCGTAGGAGGACTGGGGTCGGTAATCACCTTTGTCCCTCCGATTTTCTTGTTATTCATCGCCCTGTCAGTACTTGAAGACTGCGGCTATATGGCTCGCGCTGCCTTCGTTATGGACAGAGTTATGCATAAGGTTGGACTGCACGGGCGCTCGTTTATCCCAATGATAATAGGGTTTGGCTGCAACGTACCCGGCATAATGGCATGCAGAACCATAGAAAACCCCAAGGACAGACTAACCACCATAATGATTAATCCTTTTATGTCCTGCGGCGCTCGCCTTCCCATCTTCATACTACTTGCAGGCGCCTTCTTCACCCAAAATCAGGGGCTGGTAGTATTCTCTATGTACCTCATAGGAATAATTGTAGCTATAATAATGGCTCTGGTCTTCCGCAAGTGGATTCTTCCCGGACCCAGCGGACATTTCGTTATGGAACTGCCACCTTACCGACGTCCCACCGTAAGCGGTGTTCTCACCCATATGTGGGAACGCGGCAGATTATTCCTGATAAAAGCGGGAACTGTTATCTTTGGCGTTGTGATACTCATCTGGCTGTTGAGCAGTATGCCCTGGGGAATAGAATACGCCAGTGCAGAGAGCTGGATCGGGCAGATAGGAAGCTTCCTCGCCCCGATATTCGGACCCTGCGGCTTCGGGCAGTGGCAGGCGGCAGTTAGTCTGTTTTTTGGCTTTCTGGCCAAAGAGGTAGTGGTAGGAACTATGGGAACCATCTTCGCCGTTGATGAGGGAATTCTGGGTGGTGCATTAGCCACACAACTTGGCTGGACACCACTTGTAGCCTATGCCTTTATGGTATTCTGCTTACTCTACGTCCCCTGCGTAGCATCTCTCGGTGCCATTAGGGGAGAAACCAACTCCTGGAAATGGCCTGTTATCTCCCTCCTATACACTACAGCCATCGCCTGGATTGCAGCTACCCTAATCTACCAGATAGGAAGTTTGCTATAAAAACCAGAGGACAGAGGAGTAAACGGTGATAGTCCTAAGGGATGAGATTGAAATTCAAGCGCCACCGGAACGAATATTTCAATGGTTTACCCATCTCAATAAGAACTATCGCACCTGGCATCCCAAAGACCACGTGGAGCTTCGTTACATTAAGGGTAGTCTCACAGAAAAAGACTCACTCGTCTATTTTGAGGAGTATCTTCATGGCAAGCTGGAGAAAATGAAGTTCCGCGTTACCGGGATTGAGCCAAATGCTCGCATAGAATATCAATTCCTGTTTCCGTTCCCATACTCTCTGTTCAAAGCCAGAGGAGCCTTCATCACGAAACGATGTGGTAAGAACACCTCATTTATAGCAGAGATATGCTGGGGATATAATGTCCCCGTACTGGGAAAAGCGATAGACAAACTGATACACAAATCGCTCACCGTTTCTCAATTGCAAGCCATAAAGCAGCATATGTTGGAAGAAGGACAAAATCTCAAGTGCATTATGGAAGAAACCACTGGGTCAAAACGATGAGAGACAACGACTAAAGTCCCTGCAAAAAACCTGGTCTTATCGTCTTTTACCAAGCTTAAACCACGGGTGATAGCTAATTATAGAATCAGGATGAAGTTTCCTGTCCCCAGCCACATTGATAATCGTATCCGTCGCGATAAGGTAGTCCGCAATCCTGTCGGGAAGGAGGAAATGCTCCCCGACATATTCCCTCCCTCTTGCTCCAAGGGACGTAGCTGCTTTCTGATGACTCAGCAGATAGATTATCTTTTCGGCAGCCCGCATGGAGGTCTTATAATAATAGCCTGTGCTCTCGTCCTTTATCTGAAGGGGGATACCCCCGATCTCACTTGCTATCACAGGTTTACCCTTCCACAGCGCCTCAGTAATTACCAATCCAAACCCCTCCTTGGTCGAGGGCTGCATTATCACACTGGCAGCTCGCTGCAATGCATTAACTTCCAGGCAATTCTCCAGGCGATCCGCCATAGGGAGGTTAAGCACATGGATATCTTCGTCCCGCTCCGTCTGTTGATAAATATCAGATAGAACACTCACTCCCTCAGGATCATCCGACGCCAACCCGCCAGCCAGAACAAGTTGACACTTCTTTTCCTCTCTCACCCGGCGAAAGGTTGCCAGAGTCCTGTCAAAACCCTTCCATGGGTCAAACCGTCCAATCTGAGCGATTATCGGTACCCTGAAGTCAATATGGTATTTCTCTAGAACTCGGTCTATCTCTTCCCTGGTTAATTCCCTGTTCTTTTCAGAGAGAGGATCAATAAAGGGAGGTATTATAAACTCCGGCAGGGGCCAACAGGAAGGCGCATAGTGTGATGCTGAAAATATGGCAGCGTCATAATGCTGAGCCCACGAAGTGACAAAACTCCACAGGCGAGAGCCATTATTCATAACTTCACCCTCGATATCAATGTGACATCTCCAAAACCAGGTCTCGCCCTTTTTCTTGAGAAAACGGGTTAAACCCAAAGGTTGCGGGTCGTGAACTAACACTACATCAGGACTGTAATCAATGATGTTCTCCCGAGCGTTTTTCTCCAGGGTAGAAAAGTAAATCTGTTTCATCTCTGGAGTGAATTTACCCTTTTTGCCTTGTAACAGATTATGGAGAGCTTTAGTGACCTCAAAATAGGATTCCTCCCCTTTTATGACTTTCCACTCATCTTCAATACCCACTGCATTAAGGAAGGGAACAGACGAATAGAGCATCTCTGCAACTCCCCCACCCCGGGCGGTCGCATTAAGTTCCAGGAACTTCAGCCCTTTGAGCTTCTGTGCCGCCTTTTCCAGTCGCTCCATCCTCCTCTCACCCACAATTGCCGTATAGGCATCCAGGGAAGGCACAGAGAATGGACAGAAACCCTTCCGTTTGCTGTAAACCGTTCCATCATCCGGAGGCAAGAGAACGGGTTGCTTCTCATATTCATCTGCAGACATCAAGTTATATTCCTCCTAATATGCAAGAACTACTATACAAAGCATAAGCGTTTGCCTCATCATCTAACACTTCTCACGACTGAATTTGCGACTGAATCTGACTTGCTCGATGACGCCACTGATAAACCATTATTGAGGCAGCGATAACTATGGCTATGGCACATATCCAGCGCGCGGAAGGAACTCCACCGACAGTCCACACCTCACTCTTAATGCGCATTCCCTCAAGGCTCCCGCGAACTACGGAATAGTAGATGGTATAGATGAGAAGAATATACCCTTTAGGAAGACGTTCACCATACTTTCGCGAGACAAAAAACAGCATAAAGAATCCAATGAAATTCAAAATGGACTCATAGAGAAAGAGCGGATGAAAATGAGTGAATTGCTCAAAGCCATAAATGCGATGGGCGGGGTCAATATATATACCCCAGGGTAAATCTGTGGGCATACCATACAATTCCTGATTAAAATAGTTGCCCCACCGCCCTATCGCCTGACCCAACATCAGAGAAGGTGCAATGATATCCAGCCAGCGCAGCATATTCACCTTTCGCCACCTGGAGAAAATAAAAAGCCCCAGTGCACCACCCGCCATAGCACCATATATCCCCAAACCACCACCTGTCTTCCAGATGGCAAAGATTGAACCCGGATTCTGACTATAGAAATCCCAGCTGGAAACCACATGATACAGGCGCGCACCAACAACAGCCAACGGCAGTGCTATCACCATAAAGTTGAGCACGTCATCAGGGTCTTCACCGCGTCTCTCCGCTTCTTTCATCGCCACCCAGATGCCCACCAGAACAGCCACAATTATCATTATACTGTACCAGTGCACAGCAAACGACCCTATTTTAAAGGCAATCTCCAAATCTTCACCTCCCTGTACCTGCAATCATCCTGCTCATAGACCCGCCCCATTCTAACATAATAGAGACATCTATCCAAAGGGCAGGCTCTTTCCATCACAATCAAATACAGTAAGAGGAAATTACTCATACATTCCACCAATACTGTAAATATGTGCTAGTATGTATGTGTGACTATCAAGATTGCACTATTTATGGCAGGGCTTATTATCGGGGGCGTTCTATCCATCCGCGTATATCAACCACTCAGAAAGAAACGTAACGAAGATCCGCAGTTGCCATTTATGCTTGGCGCACTAATCAGGCTGGAGAACAATCTAAGTCCCATGCTAACTGACCTAATGGCCTGGCTTCATTGCCCCATAGGAACAGAAGAACAGACCCTGGGTTCAATTCACTGTCATACCGTGCCGTGGGGCAAAGAAAATGCCGTAGTCGACTGGCTATCACACCCTCAAGGAGGGTTAACCATAACGATGGACAGAGCGGACATCCCCAAAAGCCTTGCCACCTTCCACAAGGAGATGAGGTCATTGTATGACGAAATGCAGCGTATAAACCTATTCTATACTAAATACCCAAATATCTTGCCTAGTATGTCCAGTATTATAGACTTCAACACTGCCTGCCACCAGATAGTTTCTGCACAAACACCGAATTCTGCGATGGTGCTCGCCGCTTATTTAGAGATACTGGGCTGTAACATAGCGCAGCTCCTGAGAGATATCCGAGCTTTACAGGAAACCTACAGCAATATTAAACCTAATTGGCCACCGCCGGCACGATAAAATTAACAGGCAGCAAGATAATTTTTAGTATAAGGGCAGAGATAAATTCGAGCAAAAACCCGGAGCCCCCAGCAGATTAGAAGACGAGCATCCCCTCACCCATCACCTGTCACTCGTCATTGCGAGCGAAGAGCGGCAATCTCTATGCCTCGTTCTTTGAGATTGGCTTCATCGATAACAAACTGTAGCGCGAGGCTTCAGCCTCGCTTAAGAGCATCCTCCTGCCGAAGCCATGCGATGAGCAAGGCGACCCTAAAGGGTCGCGCTACATGTTTACGGCGAATGAAACAAGGGAAGCCCCACCACACCTCCGAGATTGCCGCGTCCTTCTCTAGAAGGACTCGCAATGACATCCTTTTTTTATTGTCTTTGCGAGGAATATAATGACGAAGCAATCTTGGAGACTGGTGGGGGAAAGATCATAGCGACCCTGAAGGGTCGCGCTACATGTTAAAGCAAGGTGTGCAGATGTGGGTTCAGCCAATACACGTAAACGAGGCTCACATACAAACGTAGCGCGAGGCTTCAGCCTCGCTTAAGGGCATCCTCTGCCGAAGCCATGCGATGAGCAAGGCGACCCTAAAGGGTCGCGCTACATGCTCAGCACAATAACAGAGAAAGCAACGCCCCATAAACAAAAAAGACAGGATGACTTCAAGAGTCACTTTCCTGTCTTTAACTTTTCCTGGTAGCGGGGGTCGGATTTGAACCGACGACCTTCGGGTTATGAGCCCGACGAGCTACCACTGCTCCACCCCGCACGCTAATTGTCCGGGTATAGTATAGAACTCTATTTAGAGTATTAAGCCCCCTGGCAATGACATATTTTCCACACACAGTTGCCCGAGCAGTATCGTCTGCGCTGGAGAGTTTCACTTCCGTGTTCGAGATGGGAACGGGTGGTACCACTCCGCTAAAATCACCAGGAGGCGTCCATACGCTAAATTAAGTTGTTAATATTATATCACAAAAAACTGCGAATTGATTATCTCGGAAACAATGCAAGTTAAGCTTTTGACCATTAGTACGGCTCAGCTGAATGGGTTACCCCACTTACACCTGCCGCCTATCAAGCAAGTAGTCTACTTGCGGTCTCTCCTCCCTGGTAAACCAGGGAGCAGGAGATCTCATCTTGAAGTGGGCTTCGCACTTAGATGCTTTCAGCGCTTATCCCTTCCAGACTTAGCTACCCAGCGATGCTCCTGGCGGAACAACTGGTACACCAGAGGTCTGTCCCTCTCGGTCCTCTCGTACTAGAGAGAGCTCTCCTCAAATCTCCAACGCCCACGGCGGATAGAGACCGACCTGTCTCACGACGGTCTGAACCCAGCTCGCGTGCCGCTTTAATGGGCGAACAGCCC
>JAGHDJ010000076.1 GCA_021159955.1 Dehalococcoidia bacterium | reverse complement strand
TTGGGTTGGTATCTGTTCGGGGCTGGTTATAAGAGCAGTCTTTAGGGCGGAGGCACACTCGCAATTGTGTTCATCCGGGATGCGAGTGGCAGCTAAACTGATAATTCCTTTGGCGGCATCTATATTGTGGCGCAAAACCTTTATGATTCCTTCTGCTGTTACTCCTTCAGTATGTTCATGCCAGCTGTCATAATCGGTAATGCAGGCTATAGTAGCGTAACAGATTTCCGCTTCACGCGCTAGCTTTGCTTCTGGCAGAATGGTCATACCGATGATATCTGCCCCCCATGAACGGTAAAGCTTTGACTCTGCTCTGGTGGAGAAGGAGGGACCCTCCATAGCCACAAACGTTCCACCTTTATGAATTGTGGTTTCTGTGTCTTGTGCTGCCTGGTAAAGAATTTCACTAAGTACCGGACAGAAGGGGTCAGCAAAAGGGATATGTGCCACCAGCCCTTCACCAAAGAAGCTGCTCTTTCTGTCCTTTGTGCGGTCAATTATCTGGTCTGGTATGAGCAAGTGTCCCGGGGCGAGTTCCATCTTAAAACTGCCGCAAGAATTCACGGCTATTATCCACTGCACCCCCAGGAGCTTCAAGGCATAAATATTCGCTCGTGATGGTAGCTCGGAGGGGCTGATGTGGTGTCCTTTGCCATGCCTTGGCAGAAAAGCCATTGTTACATTGCCCAGGTTGCCCACAATAATGCTATCGCTGGGTGAGCCAAAGGGAGTCTCTATATTAACTTCCTCTACGTTAGTTAATCCCTCTATCTGGTATAACCCTGTTCCTCCGATGACTCCTATTTTTGCCTTGCGCACTATTTGTCTCCTTCAATAAATGCCAATCCCACGGCTTTGGGTCCGGATTGAATACCTGTCATACAGCCGAATCTTGTTGCATATAGTTTACCCTGTGTAACTATTTGTCCCATTCGCCTGGTGAACTCCTCTTTCCAATCTGGTGGTGTGCTGTAGCAAGTGGCTATGTCCTTTACACCGGATGCTTTCATTTTGTGCTCAAGCTTATCAAAAGCTTTGTTTTCGTTACGGAATACTCCCACGGGGTTGATTTTCCCGTCGCGAATCTCACAGAGCAGTTTGGCGTGCAGTTCATTTCCCAGCTTACCCAGCAGTAGCCATATACCGGGAACCCCGAGGCGTTTTCCCCTTAGAGCATATCCGAGGTCAGCTATTATGGCAAACAGGTGAGTGCGGGGTATAGCCTTATGAATTAACTCCGCTATATCATCCAGTCCAGCCCCGTTTTTTGCCGCTTTGGCGGCGGTGATGGCTATAAGCCCCAGTCCCATAGATGCCGACTGAGAATCGATTACCTCTACCCTGCATTTATCCTTGACATAACCTGAAGACAATCTTGCTACATCACAGGTGGCGCTGTATTTCAATGAGAGGTGAATGGAGACGATTCCATCTGTCTCAGTAGCCAGATGTTCATATAGCTGGACAAAATCTCCAGGTGAGGGAGTGGATGTCTTGGGCTGGTTGGGATTATGTATCAACTCGTGGTAAAACTCGTCGGTATTGATATCTACTCCTTCCTTGTAGTTTTTATCCCCGAAGCGAACAGATAGGGGGATGATGGAGATGTCTAGCTCCCGTGCCACTTCAGTGGGGATATCGGAACTGCTGTCGGTAACAATTTTAACCATTATAACTACTCCTTAATACATGCTTCTTATCGGACTACTGTGCCTCTTCCACTATTTTTCTCTCCTTATCCAGTGAGACCGTAGAGGTCATAGACGAGGCTGTCGATTTTGTAATCTCCTGCCAGAGTTGGTGGAGGAGGTGTTGGCGGGTTCGAGAGTCAAGAATGGAGACGAGGTAATTTTCGAAGACACCGTCTATCTTTTGCTTCAATTCTTCCAGTTCGGGAATGATGCTTGCCAAGTAAGCCTCATCCTTGGGAATCTTGACGCTCTCCAGTCCAGCTTCTAGCCATACCTTGAGATAGCGGGCTTCCGGTTCAGAGGCACAGGCGATAAGCTTTCTGCCATAGGATAACCGCCAGCCAAAGAGTTCCTGTTCCAGTCTGACCTTTCCTGAAGCCACAGGCAATCTTTCGGTTCGCAATGTCTTGAGAATTAAAATCTTCTCCTGATAGAATTTTCCTAAGGTATCCTCACCGAGCCTATCCATAACCGTTTTCACCAGAAGGTCAACATCTATCCCTTCCTTAGTCTTTCTCCTCTCGCCCAAGCTTTTAGCTCTTTCAAGCCTGGATTTTACCAAATCAACTACCGCTCGATAGACTTCAAGCTGCTCGCTATCGGTGAGTCCCAGAATGTCTCCCATCACGATTTTGTCCAGTTCCCGACGGTCGGACTTGACCTTATCTAAGGAGACATCCTCGGGTGAAGAAGCGTCAATTTCCCCAAATATTGAGAGTATCTTGCGATTCAGAAACTCTTCAGAAGTTTTACCTTTCTTGAAATTATATTTTGCTGTATCTAGCACAGGCATGGTGGCAGCCTCATAAGTCATATTATCAAGTGCTCCTTCGCCTAAGTTTACTCTTCCATATAATTCCACTAGAAGAAATGGTAAAGTTGAATTCAGATACATGAATAAAGTATCTTTAGCAGATCTACTATGAGTATAAATGGCATAGAATCTATCACTTGAAAAAAATTGATAATTGTTTTGAGGTGCAATAACTCTGTCATTGAAAGCCTTAAACCACAGACCATCCGGAGAATTTTGGTGACCTAAGTCATACCACCTCTTCTTTGAGGCGCAGGTGGGACGGAGGTGGTAACCCTTGCGCTCGCCCTCGCGAATGTATTTGAGAACATTGGTGCCTCTCAAATCCTTTTTGTCCTTGTGAATCATCAGCACGCGGTATTTCAAGTCTTCTGGCTGGACTACGATGGACTTGCACTCCCTCGGGCTTTTAATTACAT
>JAGHDJ010000004.1 GCA_021159955.1 Dehalococcoidia bacterium | reverse complement strand
TCGGTGTATCTGGCAACGCTATGAGGTGTTAATCCATCTATGGTCTGATTATCACCACACCATCTAACAAACTCCCTCAGATAACGCCGTTTACCCACCAGCTTATCGCCTGATAAACTGGAGATAAAACTCTCTGTTGCTTCGCCCAAATTGATACCTTGCCCACTCATACTAAATATGCACCTCTCTCGTTCTCACGATATTAAATTATTCTGCTGAGTAATAACCATTTCAGCTCTGCATAACCACAGAATTCTTCAAGGTTCCTATCTTCTCTATTTTAACCTCAACAATATCACCTGAGTTCATAGGCCCAATCCCTGATGTTGTTCCCGTAGCAATCACGTCTCCAGGCAAGAGGGTCATCACTTCCGAAATAAAACTCACCAGCTCAAATGCACTAAAAATGAGATCGCTGGTGCGAGCAGATTGACGGAGCTCCCCATTAAGATAAGTTTCCAATTTAAGGTCATCAGGCAAAATGGCTGTCTCTATCCAGGGACCAATCGGCGCAAAAGAATCATAGCCCTTAGCTCGTGTCCACTGACCATCCTCCTTCTGATTATAACGCTCAGAAACATCGTTGACGCAGGTATAACCAAAGATATAATCCCCAGCCTTATCCTGCGGAATATCCTTCGCCTTACTGCCAATGACCACCCCCAGCTCTCCCTCATAATCGACGCGCTTCGACTTGCGAGGCAACACGATTTCGTTGCAGGGACCGATAACTGAGGTAGATGGCTTGAGAAAGATAAGCGGCACTGTCGGCATAGGCATCTTAGCCTCCTCGACATGACTGCGATAATTCAATCCAACAGCAACTATTTTCGAAGGAAGGCATGGGGTAAGCAATTTCACATCGTCCAGAGCATAGGTATCACCATCGAATTTAAAAGAAGCCCCCCCACTACTGAAGGGACTCCCCGGAAAGCTGCGTATTAACTTGTCTTCCAATATCCCAAATTTAATCTTGTCTTTATACGCAAAGCGAGCTACTCGCACCTATACTCCTTCCACAAACAACAGACCCCGCATATCACAAACACCTCACTACCTCACTCTAATTATAAGCGGTTCTAACAAAATAGTAAAATGGCATTACCTCAACAAAACCAGAGCAGGGCAACATATTATCAAGCTGTTTGCGATAACGGTTAGCCCTATTCAGGCTCTCCTGATTATACGAACCTGAAAAGTTTGTTATAATGGCTGCAAAGAAATATTCATAGCAATTAGATTTAGGTAGTTTTTATGACCATATACCGTGTATTCAAAAACGTACTTAGCAGGACAGCCAAAAGCAATATCCTCATCCTCCTGGGTATTATGATCCTTGTAATAGCCCTTGGCACAGTAATTGTCTACTTTGCTGAACACGGAGTCAACAGTGATTTTCAAAGCTGGGACGACTGCCTCTGGTGGATGGTGGTCACCGTCTCTACCGTAGGATATGGGGATAAAGTTCCCATTACTTCTGCGGGGCGTGTTATAGCCTTTATAGGAATGATAACGGGTCCCGCCATATTGGTGTCCAGCATAGGTTCTATTGGGACCACATTCTACGATGAATGGCAGAAAGGGATAAAAGGCATGAATCAAACTATATCCAAAGGGCATATCCTTATATGTGGCTGGAACGCTACTGCAGCGGATACCATTGCAGAGCTAAGCTACAGTAAGATTCTCAGGAAACTGCCAATTACTATTATAGACGACATGATAGAAATAAATCCGGTTAGAAGCTCCGTAGCTTCGTTCGTCCACGGCAACTCTTCCGAAGTCAGATCTCTGGAACAGGCAAATGCTAGAGAGGCAGCATACGCCATAGTGCTCTCCAGAAACCAAACCCCTGCCGCAGACCAGCAAACAGTGCTAACTGTTCTTGCAATCAAACACATCAACCCCGAAGTCCACATCTGTGCCGAATTAAATGATATAGAAAACGAATGTCACCTCAGACGTGCTGGCTGTGATACTGTAGTGAACACCAGCTTGTTAACCAGTAAACTCCTCGCCCTTTCTCTGCAAAACCCCGTCACCAACAAAGTAATTGCAGAATTAGCATCCTTCCAGGGAAGCGAAATTTACCGTATTAGCGCATATCCAGACATAGAAGGTAAAACTTTCGGCGAATTGCTGCCAAGCTATAAGGAGAAACACAACCTTATCCTGATAGGCATTGAGAGAGACTATGACACTATCATTAACCCTTCCTTCGATTTCGAATTAAAACCTGGAGATTACCTCCTGGTAATCTCCCAGCATACCCCCAAATACAGCGTCGATTATCGAAATGAGGAAGTCAAACAGTGCGAAAATTACCTGAAGGGGCAGGGTAATTCCACAGATATAAGCTAAAGGGAAAAGCATCAGGGAAGCGCTTCAGGCAATTAGTTATCCTCTCACAAATAAACCTCTATTAACACTTGATGTCCCACCACACACCCTGCGTTCTTGCACAAAGAACCGCTGTCATATCTGACACAACACCAGATTTAGCGATGTTGCCTCAGAAAATCGAGGATAATCTTATCGGATTCCTCTCCCGCTTCAATGAAAAAACCATGCCCCATGCCATCTAAAACAACCATTTCTGCATTAGGGATACGAGAAGTAATGATTTTTTGAGTTTTCCCATAGAACCATTCTATCCGCATCACCTGTAATTACCAGAGTGGGACTCTTTATCTGGAACAAGAGGTTATAGGCATTAAAAGTCTTATTTGCATGCTGCTGACTTATATAGGCATGAACGGGAGGAACATATCCCGTTAAGTTAACCGCAAACTTCTCAATACTATCGAGATTGTTATCAATGAACTCCTGACTGTAAAGGAAAAGAATCATCCTCCTCTTTTCCTCTTCAGGCATCGATTTTCTCCTGCGCTCCATATCATACAATAGCGACATCGCCGCCTCATCACGTGGAATAATACGATGAGGGTCACCACAATCAGTACATCCCAGTACGAGACACCCCGCCTTATGCGGATGCTCAATAGCAAGCGCCTGAGCAATCCTGCCACCCATAGAAATACCATAAATATGAGCAGTATCTATGCCAAGAACATCAAGCAATCCCGCAACATCTCCTGCCATCATCTCCATAGTATAAGGGATATCAGGCTTATCACTCTTTCCCGTGCCCCTGTTATCAAAAGTAATCACACGATATTCTTTAGAGAAGTCACCCACCTGACGAAACCATTGCATAGAATTATTACCATAACCGCTAATCAGAACCAGTGTCTCCCCCTCTCCGTGAACTTCATAGTAGATGTTAATGTCTCCGACTTTTACTGTGGGCATCTTCTCCTCCTATTCAGCTTCGGTTATTATTAAGCCATATAGCAACAATGAAACTATGTTGAAGCTTGAGGTGGTCCCCGAAATTAGGACAGGTTGTTAAGAGTGGGTTCTGCTCCCTAGAATAGTAAAGACAGAACAGGAGGAGCAGGACATGAAACAGAACCGAAGGAGACACAGCCC
>JAGHDJ010000139.1 GCA_021159955.1 Dehalococcoidia bacterium | reverse complement strand
GGGGGGGGAGGTAGGGCTGTTGTGTGTGGAGGAATTATTGCTGGCGTTATCGTTTGTGGGGGTGAGATTGGGAAAGCTGCTGTTGCCTTGCGGCAGAGATGATTGGGAGTTGTCGCCGCTATTTTCCCTGTAGGTGAGCCAGTAGATGCTGTTCTCTTCTGGTTCTGAGATTATTGAATTCATCTCGTAGAGCAGTTTGGTATGTGACTGACTGATGGAGGAAAACTCGGTCATTAAATTGACATAATCTGGGGTATCGCTGAAGGGGGCGTCCTGTATGGCGAAGTGGAGTTGTTTCAGCGTTGTCTCTATGTCTGTGAGTATTGCCTTCAGTTTTTGCCACGGGAGCAGCAGCCCTTCTTCTGTCATCTGGGTTCGCATTACCGGAGTCAGCCGCAGACGGCGCTCGTAGTCGCCCTGTTTTTTGGTGTTGTGCTCAATGAAGAGGAGAGCTTGGTCAAAGAAGTCGTAGATGTGACTGGATGAATCCTCGACATATTCCTCCAGCTCGCTGATTTTCTGTTCTATCTGTCTGCGCTCTGCGGGGGAAAGCGAGTTGCTCCTTATCTGGAGGCTGATGTTTGAGAGCAAGCCGCTGTGAGCTTTTTTGCTTATCCTGCGGCTGATGAGACCCAGGTGTTTCAGGATGCTATACTGGTTTATTCTGAATCCGAGCTGCTCAGTAACCCTTTCCTCAAGGTGGTGGGCTTCATCAATGATGAGGTAATTGTATGATGGGATTAATTTACCCTCTGTCGTCAAGTCTGATGTCAGCAGTGCGTGGTTTACCACCACCAGATGTGCTGCTGCCGCTTTCTGACGAATACGGTAAAGGAAGCAGTCTCCTCGCTGATGGTAGGAGCATCGTTTTGTGAGGCAGTTATCTGACTGAGCACATACCTGCTGCCATATGGAGTCCTCTGTCCAGTTGAGGTTTAGCTCCGAGCGGTCTCCGCTTGTGGTGGATTGTGTCCATATCAGCAGGCGCAGGAGGAAGCTCATTTCCTCGCCAGAAAAGGTCTGCTTTTGCTGAAATGAAGCCCATCGTCTGAGGCAGAGGTAGTTATTGCGTCCTTTCAGGGCTGTTGCCCTGATTTTTCCTGATAACCCCAGCGCCTTTGTCAGGATGGGTATATCTTTATCAATCAGCTGTTCCTGCAGGTTTATGGTATTGGTGGAAATGACAACAGGGGTCTGATTCCGTGAGGCGAAGATTGCCGCTGGCAGGAGATAGGCGATTGACTTGCCCGTCCCCGTGCCCGCCTCGACTATGAGGTGTTTTTCAGTGTTCATAGCGCGGGCTATCTCGCGCATCATTGATATCTGTCCCTCGCGGTGTTCAAATGCGGGTAGAGCTTTATCCAGTGCACCGCCGCTTTCCAGTATGCCTGTCAGGTATTCTATATCCAGCGGTGTTATCTCTTCCGACGTTTTCTCATTGCGGAGGGGAGGGTAATGAGCGGTAAATTTTCGCTTACTCTCGATGGGTGTATCTTTCCAGTCAGGTGAGCCCTGCATTTTTTGCTGGTATATCTTTTTGAACAGCGGGCGCAGTGTCCATCCCGTGCTTGCCGTGAGGTTCACTATGTGCGATATAAGTTCAGGGTCGAGATGCTCTGCCCTTTTCAGCAGGGCAAGGAAGACATCTCTGGTGAGCAGTGCATCGGGGAGGGCACGGTGTGGCGTGTCCTGCGTGATTTTCAGATGTACTGCCAGTGAGCCAAGACTGTAGCTGGCGACCTGCGAGAGAAGCAGCTTTGCCATATCCAGCGTGTCATAGAAATTATTAGTTGGGTTTATTCCCTGAGCGGCAAGGAATTTGAGGTCAAATTTCAGGCTTTGTCCTATCATAATATGGTCATCTACGAATGAGGTGAACTCGCCAATAACATCTGAGAATTCGGGAGCTGATTCCAGTTCTCTGGAGTTAATGCCTGTCAAGCGCTTTACATAATAAGAGAAGTCAGTGTGAGGGTTGACCAGGGTGTGGAATGTGTCCAGTGTTTCTTCGCCGCGAAATTTTACGGCGCCTATCTCTATTATGTTATCTTTTTCCGGGTCCAGCCCCGTGGTCTCAAGGTCAAAGGAGACGTAGGTCTCAGTTGGCATGTGGATTTCTGTCATAGCTTCTCTATATTAGCACATTAGCTCTGTCAGTGGGGGTACGAGTTCTACGTTCTAGGTTACGGGCTGCGGGTTATGAGTTACGAGTTCTAAGGTCTGTGTTTGTTGTTGATTGAGATTGTTATGCTGCGCTCTCCGGTAATGTATAGGAGTCACTCTCACCGATTGTAGTCGAGGATCAATAATTGATAGCCAATAGTCCATCGCACCGACGAAGTTGACATACCCTGCGCCGCCGAGATTGCTTTGGTCCTTCTCTGGAAGGACTCGCGATGACCCCTTTTTCATTGTCTTTGCGAGGAATATAATGACGAAGTAATCTAGGGGAGGAGTAGAGATTGTCACATCGCACTCTCCGATGATCCTTCCAAGGAAGGACTCATGCGGAGTCCAGAGGAGTCCTGGATAAATCAGGACGCAAAGACAATAGAGGGGTTACTGGAACAGGAGTGGGGATATGAGGTGGAATAATCCGAATCCCAGGTAAATCTCGATAAAAGAGCGAGGAAGTCTGCCTATCCAGCAGTAGAGGAGAAATTTTTTTAGAGGGAACCCCAATGCCCCTGCAGCAATGCCCGCCATGTCGAAGAGAAATACTGGTATAAAGGCGAAGAGAAATATGGTAAGTCCACCATAGTGCTCCATCCATCCTTCTGCTTTTTCGTAAGCTTCCTGATGTGTCTTTATTATCATAGCTCGCCCACCGCGGCCGGCGTAGTAGGCTGTAATTTCACCCAGGGTATAGCCCACACTGGCTATCAGTGCTACCAGTATTGGATTCCAAATAGTGGCGGCGGTGAGTATTACTGACATTCCTGGCAGGGGAACGAAGATGGTGGCACTGCTTATCAGACTTATCAGGAAAACTCCAAGATAACCGTATTGAGACAGTTTCTCAAGGTTTGGGGTGAAGCGGAGTGTAAGCATGGATAACCCGATAAATCCAACTATGGTGAGAATTAACGTAATAACAGCTTTTTTTGAGTTTGTTTTGTTTGGTTTAAAGCTGTCAAATATCTCTTTGAAGAGGTCTAGTACTTTACGCATCCTGCTCCATTTCAGTGCCGCATTTAGAGTGCCCTATATATATAACGAATATTTATGCTGTTTAGGATAAGGCGTTTTCTGAACTATGATGTGAAAGCTGTGTTAAGTATGTATCCAGCCCCTCCTGCTCTAGTTGCTTATGTATTGATTCTGCTGTCAGTTGGTCTTCTAATATGGTAAAGAGGGTTGGTCCTGAGCCCGCCAGGTGGATTTTGTCGGCGCCTGCGGAGGTGAATTTCTGGTAATATTCCTTGAGTGTGGGGAATATGGAAAAAGCTGTTGGTTCAAAGGCATTGTAATATGAAGATGGAGGCAGTGCCCCCTCTTGATTCAGCCTTTCTGCTGCTCTGTGGCTCAGTATCCCGGAAGTGAATTGGGAAGAGTCAATGCTGGCATATAAACTTTGCGTCTTGTTGGCTATTTCCAGTGGGGGATGCAGAAGCACAATCCATGATGCGGGTGGCGATGGCAGTGGGGTTATCCAGTCACCGCGTCCCTCTGCTAAGGCGGTGCCGCCGTAGAGGAAAAAAGGGACATCGGAACCTAATGCTGAAGCCATATGGTGCAGCTGCTGAAAAGGGAGATTTAATTCCCAGAGGTTGTTCAGCGCCATTAGCGTGACTGCGGCGTCGCTGCTTCCCCCCGCTAGCCCTGAAGAGAGAGGAATTTTCTTGTTCAAAATGATGGAGACATTTTTTTTACAGTGTGTCGTTCCTCGCAGCAGTTTTGCCGCCTGCAATACTATGTTATCATCGGAATTGAGATCAGGATTATCGCAGATGAGCTTGATGCCCCTGCCTCCCTGTTGGAAGGACAGGGTGTCTCCCATCTCGATGGTCTGCATTATACTGGCTATATTGTGGTAGCTGTCATTGCGCTTTTCCAGAATTTCCAGTGTCAGATTAATTTTGGCGCGTGCCAGTATGCTAAGCATATCAATTTGATTATAACCGATATTCGGTTGGTATTGCACTTATTGGTTCTATGTTAAGGGTTACGAGTTCTAGGTTCTACGTTTTGTGTTTGTTGCTAATGGGACGCTTGGAGGGAGAGGGGAGACGTGGAACAGTTACACTTATTTTTGCCCATTCTTCAAGGCTGAGGGTTTCGGCTCTGCGCCTGGGATCTATCTCTGCTTTTTTCAGTATAGCGGCAATATCCTCAGGGGCTATGCTTAGTCCGTTGGACAGGGAGTTGCGCAGTTGTTTTCTGGGCTGGCTGAATCCAGCCCTGGCTATTTTGAAGAAATGCTCTGTGGTATCTACTTTTATCGGTGGTTGAGAGTATGGTTTTATGCTCAGGACGACAGAGTCCACTTTGGGTTTGGGGTAGAAGCTCGCGGCGGGCACATGGACAATAAATTCGGGCTTTCCATATAGTTGAATACCGATGGACAGCAGGCTCATATTGCCTGGCTGAGCGGTGATGTTTTCTCCTATCTCTTTTTGCACCATTACCACCATCAGGCTTGGTTTAAGCATGCCCTCAAGGAAATAGCGCAGTATGGGAGAGGTAATGTAGTAGGGCAGGTTGGCTATCACTTTATATTTAGAGAAGGTTTCTTCATTTGAGTTGTGTTTGAGTAGTTGGGTGATATCGGTTTTCAGGATGTCAGCGTTGATTATGTTTATATTCTGTTTGTTTTTGAAGGATTTATTCAGGAGGGATATCAGGTTTGAGTCCAGTTCAACGGCAATGACCTGCCCCGCTTGCTTTGCTAGTTCTCCTGTCAGGACGCCCCGCCCCGGTCCTACTTCTATGATGATATCGCTGGGGGTGAGATGGGAAGCTGATATTATGCGCTCAACGACTTTTTTGTCTTTGAGGAAGTGCTGTCCCAAGCTTTTCCTGGGGTGAATGCTGTGTTTCGGTTTCTCCTTTTTATTCATACTGTTCATATCAATCGCCAGTGAGGCTAAAGAATCGCGCTGTGCATCTTCAGGAGTTTTTATGGTCGTGCACCCACCGTCGTTCTTGTTCTGCAGCTTGCTCTGGTCAGATGACTCAGGTCAGGCACTCCCACGGCACCCAGAGACTGCTATTTACCGCTGCTTCCTTCCGGACCTGACGGATTTCATAGTGCTCTGCCGCGTGGGACCCAGCCTTTCAACATCACCCGGCGAGAGTAGTCCTGCGAGAAATGGGATCTCGGGTGGGAATTCAACCCCGCTATAGCGGATTGC
>JAGHDJ010000107.1 GCA_021159955.1 Dehalococcoidia bacterium | reverse complement strand
ACAACATTCCGCAGCTTCAACATGCCCTCCACACCAGCAATCAGCGAAGAAAACAGAGAAGATCCACCACTACACACCGAGTCTCCGCTATCACTGCGGACATATCTCAACCGATTGGTCTAATTCCCCCCAATTCCTTCCCTTCGGAAAATATCAAGAAACCTGTCTTCATATTCGCTAAATAGATTCCATCGGTCCAACTCTATCTTCAACTGACCAGCCTTGGATTTATCCTCCGCCACTTCATCAAAAAGCTGCTCAATTGTCTGCCTTGCCGAAACGGGAATCGCATCTTCCTGCTCACCCTGCACAGAAGCAACATCATCCTCTTCATCACGAGGATACGCAACAACCTGCCCCATCCTGCGCACAACCTCTTCCTCTAGCTCTCGAATATCGTGCTCCATATCATCTACTAACTGCTGCATAGCAGTCATTTCCATCTCAATCTCCAACATATCAGTCAACACTTCAAGCACAGACTGGGACGACTTGGGATACTCAGTTTCAAGCTGAGCAATATAGAAAGGCACTTCCCCCAACAGGCAAATACCTCCAATACCCCTATCCTTGGCAACTCCCAGTAATAAGCCGTTCAACCCGCTGATTTGAACCTTATCCCTCAATACCACATCATACTTTTTCAAATAATCCAGCATGTCGTATTCAGTGACCGCAGCCCACACATTGGGTTGCTGAGAATAGGAAATAGAAGCCACAGCAGCAGCAGAGGTATATATCCTCTCAACCTTGAACTTCTCCGCAACATCAAGCACTAGATCAGCGAGATCCCACTCTCTCCCCAAAGGTTGTGCATCACCAATAAATATTATCAGGTCATGCTCAGAAACATCATTCTTCCAGTAATAGAATTTGCTCTGAGGCAAATCAGACAGGTCTCCTCGCGGGACATCTATCACATTGTTCTCAACCAGAACACTGCTCGGACGAAAGAAGTCCATAGACTCAATCTCCCCGAATTCTTCAGCGCCCAGCGAATCCCTGAGATAAGTTGCCACTCGCATAGCTACACCACCAATCCCAGGCCACGCTGCCAGCATATGAGGTTTCCTGAGCCTCGGACTTCGATATAATTTGACCGCCACCTTTTCCTCCTTAAATGCCTTCCTTATTCCTAGAAACTCCTTAGCTAAAGCAGCAAAACAAATTCACTGCAGAATTCATCCCCAAAATTATATTTGATGGCAGGAGTAAAATCAAGCTAATACAAGTTGGAAAAAAGACGTTCGTTGTGATATAGTTTCACATCGTGGATATAAATTGGGCACAAATTCTACTCAACTCGGTAATCACCGGGTCTATTTATCTTATTGGGGCCATCGGTCTCAGTGTAACTTATCGCTTATCCAACTTCTCGAACTTTGCTCACGCCGAATTCATCACCCTGGGTGCCTTTATCGGCTACTGGGTATCCAGTCAACTGGGTTGGGGGCTGCTTCCAGCTTTTATTATCGCCTTTCTGCTCACAGGAACAGTAAGCCTTCTATGCTATCGAGGCATATTCCAGCCGCTGGCTAAAAGGGGTGCCAGCACTATCCACCTTATGATCGCCTCCATCGCCGTGGGGTTTATCATAAGATATTCTATCGGCGCAGGCTGGGGCTGGACTCCGCAATATTTTCTAAATACGTGGACCACCTACGAGGTAGGAGCTATCAGAATCACTGGACTGTGGCTATTGCTTATCCTGGTTACCCTGACATCAGCACTGACCATGCATTTCGCGCTTATGCGGACTAAACTGGGTAAAGCCATAAGAGCAAGCTCCAGCAATCCAGAGTTAGCTGCAGCTTCCGGAATTAACGTCAATCGGGTAATCCTGATAACATGGTTCATCGGCGCGGGATTGGCTGCAATCGCGGGCATATTCAGAGGAGCAAGCACTCAGGTTTGGCCTATGACAGGATGGGATATAATTTTACCTATCTTTGCTGTGGTGGTACTGGGTGGTATTGGTAATTACCATGGTGCCATAGTCGCCGCTTTCATCATCGGATTAACCGAAAACATCGGCGTAGTAGCTCTGACGAACCTCGGACTAGCCACAGAGTACCGTATGGCATTAGCCTTTTTGATAATCATAATAACTCTTATCGTAAAGCCGCAGGGACTGGCTATGTTTTTCAGGAGAGCTTGATTTGAGTATAATACCCTATCTCCTTGACTTTGTTGTCTTCGTAGGCATCTTCGGCATAATGGCACTGAGCCTGAACCTGGAGTATGGCTTCACAGGATTAGCCAATTTCGGCAAGGTAGCGTTCTTTCTCATCGGGGCTTACACATATGCCATTCTCTCCCAAACAGGAGCACCATTCTATCTATGTCTCATAGCCAGTGCTCTAACATCAGCTATAGGGGGGCTACTCATATCTCTGCCTGCCCTCAGGTTGAGAGAGGACTACTTAGCCATAGTAACCCTGACCACCGGCGAAATTTTAAGACTGATTGTCAAATCAGAAGACTGGATTGGCGGTGGTATCTGGGGTATAACTGTTTCTCCTGCCATAAAAATGACGGGGGCGTCACCCACAAGCAAGATATTGGTTAACATAGGACTGGTCTTCATCTGCATGGCAATCTGCTTCATTATTATCCAACTCCTAACCCACTCTCCCTACGGGAGGGTGATAAGAGCTATAAGAGAAGACGAGGTTGCTGCTGAAGCATTAGGAAAAAATAGATCTAAATACAAAGCCCAGATTTTCATGCTGGGGTCAGCTATGGCTGGGATAGCTGGCGGACTTTTCGCCCAATATCTCCGCTTCATTGACCCTTATATGTTCCTGCCTATAGTTACCTTCACCGTATGGATAATGGTTCTACTGGGAGGTCCCGCCAATAACTGGGGAGCTCTGTTAGGTGCCGCCTTGGTGCAGCTCTTCGACAGAGGCACAAATCTAATTAAAGATTACTTTACTTTGCCCATTGATCCAACCAATTTGCAATACATCTTATTTGGTGTTCTAATCATACTAGTGTTACTTTACCGTCCCCAGGGTTTGCTAAAAGAAAGTGAAATCAAAACTGAAGCGCTGAGGTCTGCCCGTGCCAGAGGAAGCACTGCTAAAAATAGAGAAGGTTAGTAAACACTTCGGCGGCATTTACGCCGTTAATAACGTTAGCCTTGACATTCACGAAGGTGGCATTTGGTCCATGGTAGGTCCAAATGGCAGCGGTAAATCAACATTGTTCAATACCATCCTGGGACTTTATAAGCCAGATGAAGGCACAATCAGCTTCAAGGGCGAACGCATCAATAATATGTATCCCTATCAGATCTATGCCCGCGGATTGGTTAACTCCTTCCAGACTCCGCGAATTTTTCACTCCATGACCATCTTAGATAATATGCTGGTAGCAGCACGAGGTCATCAGGGTGACAGTATGTGGAACAGTTTATTCATGAGGAAGAAGTGGCAAAAGCAGGAAGAGAAGCTGATTGATGAAGCTCTTAACCTGCTTGAGTTCGTAGAACTGAATAGAATGGCTTTCTCCCCCGCAGCCGAACTCTCAGGTGGTCAAAGAAAACTCCTTGAATTAGCCAAGGTTCTTATGGCTAAACCAACGCTTTTACTGCTCGACGAACCGGCTGCAGGGATCAATCCCGTCCTGGCTAAAAAAATATTCAGGAAACTCAATGAGATCTCTCGCAACGGGACCACATTCCTCATTATAGAACACAGATTAGATTTGCTATTTGAGTTCGCCTCATGGACATACGTTTTGAACAAGGGTAGCATAATAGCTACAGGAAAACCTAAAGACATAGTCAACAATCCCGTTTTCTACCAGGCATATCTGGGAGAGGAATAGATGTCACCCATATTGTCCGCCAAAAATATAGATGCCGGATACAACGATGTCATTGTCATCCGAGATATCTCAATAGAAATAAACACCAGAGAGATAGTAGCCATCCTAGGACCCAACGGAAGCGGAAAATCAACCCTCATTAAAAGCATACTCGGCTTCGCCAAATTATTTGACGGCAAGGTAATCTATCACGGCAAAGACATCACAGGGATAACATCTGACAGAGCAGTGCACATGGGCATAGGATATGTTCCCCAGATAAACAACGTCTTCTCCAATCTAACCATCGCAGAAAATCTGGATATGGGAGCTTATCCCTGTAAAGACAAAAAGTCCATCAAGTCCCGCATGACAGAAACGTATGATATATTCCCCGAACTCGCTGCAAGAAAAAAGGCGCTGGCAGGAAATCTAAGCGGAGGAGAAAGACAGATGCTGGCAATAGCCAGAGCCATGATGGCACAACCAAAAGTGCTACTTCTGGACGAGCCTCTAGCATCCGTTTCCCCTAAGCCGGGTTCAGCCATCCTGTCCAAATTAAACAGCATAAAGGACAAGGGCACAGCCATACTAATCGTAGAGCAGAATGTCCAGAAAGTACTGAGCATCTCCAATCGCGGTTATGTTCTGGTCAACGGCGCCTGCGTCATGTCAGGAAGTGCAGATTCCCTGTTCGATGAAGAGTCATCCCGACAAAGATTTCTGGGTTTAGAAGAGAAAGTGCTTGACAACAATTAAACCCCTGTGCATAATAGGCGCTAGACTACTTGCGAGGAGGCAAAAATGCGAAGAAAAATATTACTGGTAGTGATGGCAGTACTTCTTCTCCTACCCGCGTTAGCCTGTAGTTCAGAACCAGAAGAAGCACAGGTGGAGCCAGTTAAAATCGGAGTCCTGCTGTGCCTCACCGGTGACCTTGGTCCAATGGGACTGAAGATGATGCAGGGAGCAGAACTGGCAGTTACAGAAATCAACGATGCCGGGGGCGTACTGGGTAGACCTGTGGAACTGGTGAAAGAAGACGGGGCCACTGACCCTGCCAAGGGGCTAGACAGGGCAAAGAAGCTAATTAATGTAAATGGTGTCAAGGTCATTGTTGGCCCGATGATCTCTGGTACAGCTCTATCCGCCGGCGGATTCGCCAAGGAAAACGACGTGGTGATGGTAACACCATCAGCGACAGCGGGAGATATATCCAAACAGGATTGGACTGATTATTTCTTCCGCATCTGTCTCCTTGATGACCTTCAGTCAGAAGTGTTGTCTCAGGTTGTATTAGAAAATGGCTACACCCGTATGGCAACCATGGTATTGAACAACACCTATGGCGTAGGACTGGAAAACAGCCTGGTTAAAGCACTCAAAGAGGCAGGGTGGCAGGGAGAACATGTGGTGGGAGTGCGCTACGAAGAAGCTAAAAAGGACTACCTCTCGGAGTTACAACAAATCAAAGACAGTAAGGCAGATGTTGTTTTCGCCTGTACTTATGCCGATGATGGCATAATCGTATTTAAACAGGCTCTCGACATCGGCCTGGATGATATCGCCTGGCTAGGATGTGATGGCAACCATGGAGCTGGCCTATTCAAAGACCCCAAGAGTGCAGAGTTTATGGCGAAAGCCATTGTTGCCGGAACTAGAACCGCTGGTGGTGTAGGTGCAGCCAATGACAAATTTGTCACAAACTACACCGCGAAATTCGGCGAAGAGCCAGAGGTTTATTGTGATACCGTCTACGACGCCACATGGGCAGCAGCTAAAGCTATCGAGGCTGCAGGGGTTTACGAAGGTAAAGCCATAAGAGATGCCATGGAACAATTGTCATTTGAGGGTGCCAGCGGACCTATCAGCTTCGACGAAAAGGGCGATCGCGCATCAGGCACTTTTGAACTCTGGAAAGTAGAGAAAGATGCACAGGGCAAATACAGCAACGTTCGAATAGGGCTGGTAAATATTTAACCGATATCACCTGACTTATTCTCTACATCAGAAATAGAATGAACAGGGCACTGTTATTGTATAGCGGTGCCCTTTTTCTTTCTCTCAATGCCTTCACCTGACCCTCCAGACTGAACCAATCTCTTTGCGTAACTGAACATTTCCTGTTAAACTTTTAGCATAGGGACCAGGTAGACAAAAACCAGTCAGTTTTTAAGTTACGAGGTAATGCCTAAAATGAGTAGACGCGATATCCGACACAGAGAAACAAAGAAACCCAAAAAAAGAAGTAATAAAAAGATAAGTGAGGTAAATATATTAACTCCCCCCGTAACCGTTGAAATAATCAAAAAGGGGAAGAAAAACAAAGA
>JAGHDJ010000150.1 GCA_021159955.1 Dehalococcoidia bacterium | reverse complement strand
CATGGTTGGATGATATGGATGCAGCCCCTTCAATATCAGCGATAGTGCGAGCAAGCTTGAGAATACGATGGAAGGCACGCGCAGAAAGATGCAACTGGTTCATTGCCATACGCAATAAATCCTGCGTGGAAGATTCCACGCTGCAGTATTCCCTCACCTCAACCGGCGTCATTTCAGCATTGCAGGCAAAACCCACCTCCTTGAAACGCTCCCTCTGAATCTCTCGCGCCGTTCCTACCCTGACCCGAATATTCTCCGAAGGTTCCCCCCTCCTATCATCAGTCAGTTTCTCATAATCAACGTGAGGAACATCCACAAATATATCAATGCGATCCAGAAGAGGACCACTGATACGTTTCTGATAGCGAGAGACCATAGCCGCAGAACAGGTGCACTCCTTAAAGGGGTCACCGTAGTAGCCACAGGGACAGGGATTCATAGCCCCTACCATCATAAAATTGGCTGGGAAGGTTATGCTTCCCCGCGCCCTACTGATGGTAACGACTCTATCCTCCAGCGGCTGACGCAGTACTTCCAGCGTGGCATGTCCAAACTCGGCAAATTCATCAAGAAATAACACTCCCCCACTGCTCAAGCTCACTTCACCCGGCCTCAGCCAATATCCACCACCGACGAGTCCAATATTGGATATAGTGTAATGCGGCGACCTGAAAGGCCTCTGCGTTATCAACGGCATATCCGCTGGCAGGAGACCAGCGATACTGTATAACTTGGTTACCTCAATAGCTTCATCAATGGTCATCTGGGGGAGTATGCCCGGAAGTGAACGGGACAGCATAGTCTTCCCGCTTCCCGGCGGACCCACCATCAGCACGTTATGCCCTCCAGCAGCCGCAACCTCCAATGCTCTCTTAACATGCTCCTGCCCTTTTATATCTGCCATATCCATTAACGAACGAGAGGAAGATAACACCAGACTGGACCAATCTTCACAAGGAACATATTCGGAAATAGTGATATCTCCACGGAGATGCCCAACCAATTCCGATAGAGTATTGATAGGCATAACCTTGAGACCCTCTACCAGAGACGCCTCCATGGCATCAGAAGCGGGAACAAAAACAGTTGACAAACCGCCCTGATAAGCCGCTGATACCATCGGTAGAATACCGCTGGTATGACGCAAGGCACCATCCAGAGAAAGCTCTCCCAGAAACATCGCTTTTGAAATATCGGCAGAAAGCTGCTCTGAACTGAAGAGTATCCCCACCGCAATTGGGAGATCGTAAGCGGGACCCTCTTTCTTTAAGTCAGCGGGTGCCAGATTCACCGTTATACGACGGTTTGGGAAAGCGCAACCAGAATTTTTAATAGCGGAACGAACCCTCTCCTTCGACTCCTGTACCGCTTTATCAGGAAGTCCCACTATGTTCAGGGCGGGAAGACCACGGGAAATATCCGCCTCTACCTCAACTATGGTTCCGTCCATTCCCACCACGGCACAACTCATCACCTTAGCCAGCATAGGACTCTCCTTACAATCGCCTTTGGTATCAGACAATTATAGTTGAGGCGTCGGATACGGTCAATTGGAAGGCAGGTGGACAAAGACAGCATAGCACTGGCGTGACAAATGCACACACTAGACAAACAGGAAACCATAGTGTAATATCAGTGTGAATGAAAACCATATATTGGAGGAAGAATTGCCTATTTCTGCATCAGCCCGAAAGGCGCAGCGGTCATCTTTAAGAAAAAAAGAGATTAATAAACCAATCCGCAGTCAGCTTAGAAGCGATGAAAAAAAAGCAAAGGACGCTATCCTTGCAGGTGACGCCATCTCTGCCGAAGCGGCAGTGAAGCAGGCAGTAAAATCCATGGACAAGGCGGCTAAAAAGGGGCTTATACATAGCAAAAACGCCGCTAATCACAAATCGCGATTGATGAAGGGGCTTAATCGGATGAAAGCATCTGCCCCAGCGACCAAGGAACCTATAACGGTAGATACAGCAGACACCGAATAACGATGTCTATCAGATATAAATAACAGGTGGTATAAATGGTTAAAATAAGGTTGCGCCGAATGGGCACTAAAAAAAGACCAAGCTATAGGATAGTAGCGGTTGATTCAAGGACAAGCTGCAATGGTAAGTTCATAGAAATTATTGGCACCTATAATCCGTTAACAGAGCCTTCAACTGTCGTAGTAGACAGAGAAAAGGTCTCAAATTGGGTTAACCATGGAGCACAGCTTTCGGATAGAGTAGCAAAGCTGCTTGATAATCTGGATAAAACGGCTCCCCAATCAGAACCGAAAGACGACTTAACCACAAAGGTTGCAGAGCAGCCAGAAGCAAAAGTCAACTTAGAAGTAAATGATACGGCAAACGATTCTCCAACAATAGACACCGAAACTCAAGTTAACGCTGAGGAGAAGAAATGAAAGAACTAGTAGAATACATCGCCAAATCCATAGTTGATGCGCCTGACAGCGTGGTCGTAACTGAAGTAACTGACGACGACACAATTGTCATTCGGCTGGAGGTTGCTGACGATGACAAGGGACGCGTTATCGGTAAGCAAGGCCGTGTAGCACAGGCAATGCGAACTCTGATACGCGTGATGGCAGTCAGAAAAGGAACCAGAGCTCAACTCGAGATAGTGTAATCTGCCTGTCGGTAAAGCAACAACCTGAGGCATCACATATCATCCTATCTCAAACCCCAACTCTTTCACACATAAAAGATGGGTAATTTTGCATAATGAAGAGGCAATCAGTTAAACTGATTGCCTCTTTGAGTATCATAGCAAGGGGCAGATTTAACCCCTGCCCACTGTCCATTCTGTCAATCCGCTAAACTGCCCACAGGCAAGACTTCCCTTTTAAATATCGTATTCAACAATCCCGCCGCAGCGGTATACCAGGCACCTAAAGCGCAAACCAAACCCACATAGCCACCCACCACATGAGCTGTATGATGAGTTTCTCCGATAGCCAGTAAGAAGAACAGCGCAACCAGCGTAACGAAGACGAAGACCAGAGCTTTAGACAACTTAAAGGTAGCAACTGTTGCAATAATAGAAAATATTCCCCAAGCTACCAGGAAAGCAGCCATTCCCTCAGGAGGAACAGGAGCCAAAACGCCCTGCCCTTCCATAATAACCATAGTAGCTAGCCCCATCCAGAACGCACCATAAGAGCTAAAACAGGTGCCACCAAACATATCTCCCCTCTTGAAGTCCCACATACCCGCCAGAAGTTGCGCCAAACCACCATAGAAAAGACCCATTGGTAATACCATACCCAGACTCGCTGCAGGCACTATCTCGGCATTCACAAGGTTCAAAAGAAAAGTGGTCAGGGCAAATGCCCCCAACCCCAACGCCCCCGGACTGGCAATCTTCTCGTTCATAGAACACTCTCTCCTTATCTCTTTTTTTTTATACACAAACCTTAAAACAAATTATGCATATTTCAAAAACGGTAATGTAT
>JAGHDJ010000068.1 GCA_021159955.1 Dehalococcoidia bacterium | reverse complement strand
GACCTCTATGGGTGTGACTGGGGAGCAGCTGAACTTCTAGGATTATAAGAAAAACTCAAAAGACTCAGCGGAGCATTCCTTCGCTTGAAGTTGTCCAGACCAAGGTTTATAGTAAACATATAACTCTGCCAAGATGAGTTCACCCTGAGTAAGAGGTGAGAATTTACTTCATGTCGTATTTAAAATCTGCGCGCTAAAATGAGGTAGCATAATGTCCAAAACGAACTTTTACAATGCTCCTGTAGAGAAGTTTATGAAACGGGAATTCACTTTAGTTACTAAGAACTCTCCCATACGGGAACTAGCCAAGATAGTAAGTGAAACGGGTCATGTCTGGGTGACGGAAAGCAAAGACAGCAGGAAAGTTGTTGGCGTTGTTACTGAAAAAGACTTTTTGGATGTAGTCAGCCCACTACCCAAGAAGGACCATGTGGTTAGTATGATAAAAACAAAATCTCTGTGTCATACCAAACTTGAGAAGGCAGAGGATATCATGAGTGAGGACGTGATAAAGTGTCAGCCCGGAACTACAATGGAAGAGGTGCTTCACATCATGACAAGCCATAGAATAAGGAGAATAATGGTGGTAGAGGCGGGTGAAATCGTTGGGGAAATATCTGTACATATTATAATGAATGCCTACTTCCCTGCATTTGTCTGAGCGATAGAGATATTCTTTCAGTGGTAAGTGCTTCTCCTGAGTGATAAGTTAGTTTTAGACGGTATTATAATTTCGGGTAGGTGGTTTTAATATATTATCGGGAAGGAGCCGTAATTTATACTGATGCTAAACATTCTACTTTTAGTTGGGGTAATCTTAGCCGTAGGATATGTGATAGGACGAGGCACACATGCCCTTAAGCTCACAGGCGTGGTCGGTTATATCATAGCTGGTATTATTCTCGGTCCAATTGTTGGAATCACAGGCAGGATGGGCATAGGTGAGGCGGCGGCATCTGACCTTTGGAGTATAGCCACCGATTTCACTCTGGCACTTGTGGCTTTCATCATCGGCTCACATCTTACGTTAAAAGTCATACGAAAGTTAGGAAAGCCCATAATTGCAGCAACTTTTGGAGAATGCCTTGGTGCTTTTCTCTTTGTGTTCCTCGGAGTATACTTCTTTACGCATGATTGGCATCTAGCATTGCTACTCGCTTCCATAGCTCCTGCCAGCGCTCCTGCTGGCTCCCTAGCAGTCATCCAAGAATATCGATCCAGAGGCCCACTTACTGATGCCATTATAGCAGTTGTTGGCTGGGATGATGCTCTGGGAGTCATAATTTTTGTGGTATCTCTTAGTATATTAAAAACTACCTTTGGTGGAGATCCCTCAATTTCCGGTGGAATATTAAAATCCCTGATAGGAATCTCCGGAGGATTGGGGCTCGGGGCGGCAATCGGGGCAATCCTTGCATTGGTGCTCAAAAAAGTTGGGGAACACGAGTCTACATTAGCAATACTCTTCGCTGCCATTTTGATGGGTGCCGGGTTGGCGAAGTTTCTGGACTTCTCTTTGATTCTGACATGCATAATGATAGGTTTTGTGCTTGTTAACCTTTCGCCAACCAAGGGCGATATTTCGCGAGGATTGCTCGAAAGCATTATGCTTCCGATTTACATCGTCTTCTTTGCTCTAGCTGGAATGCACCTTCAGCCTGATTTATTGCTTACGATTGGAGCTATAGCAGTGATATATATCGCTTGCAGGGCTGCTGGATTAATCGGTGGAGCCTCAATTTGTATCAAGGCCTTTCGGGGCCCATCTGTCCTTCAAAAATATTTAGGGGTTGGAATTCTCTGCCAGGCAGGAGTAGCAGTGGCATTTGCATCTTTGGCTCACTCAGTGCTCAAGGGTTATCCTGGGGGAGATGCTCTGGGGCTTAAAGGAATCACCTTGATAATGGCAACAACAGTTGTGTTCGAGATAATAGGCCCTATCGGAGTGAGATTTGGCATCACTAGGGCTGGAGAAGTAAAAAAGGAGTAAACCATTAGTTTCCTCAGAGCTGAAATCCTTCTCCGTGAACGAGTATATGCTCCTTTAATTCTCTATATGAGGTCTCCGCACTTTTCTTTTTCTTCATTGGGATTGGACTGAGTATCAATCCCTGCACGTCAACAATGGCTCTGTCCCTGGGGGAATGTTACTGCTGGCGGATGTCCTTGGTAAAGTAATTGGTGCTGGTGCACCTGCGGGGATGGTGAACCTCTGCCCATTGTTATTCTCACGAAAATAGAGCTTTTACCGTCGGAGCCTGTCAAAGAGCCGTTCATGGTTCGACAAGCTCACCACGAACGGCACCTGACACACATATTTTCATACATTGTGGTGTCCTGCTCTAACAAGAGGCATAATGGATTACGAGCGTAACCCTGTCGACCCTTTAGTATCGCCTTGAGCGAGGCAATCTCGAGAGATACCAAACCAGCACACTCCATCTTTACAAGCCCTCTTTATCTCCTGTATGCTACCCCCTATCGGGAGGCACAATAATCTTGCAAAATAAAGCTCCGCGCGGCACATCCGATATTTTGCCTGACGAACAGGCATACTGGGAATATATCCGGAAACAAGCAGCTTCCATCTGTCATCTGTATGGATACCAGAAGATAGATACACCTATTTTCGAAGAAACATCGCTCTTCACCCGTGGAGTGGGTAAAGAAACAGAAGTAGTACAGAAGCAAATGTATACCCTTGAGGATGAGGGAGGCACCAGCATTACACTCCGCCCGGAGGGCACCGCTCCAGTATGCAGGTCTTACATAGAACACGGCATGCGCAACCTCTCCCAACCGGTAAAACTGTATTATATTGCTCCCACCTTCAGATACGAACGACCTCAGGCAGGACGATACCGTCAGCACTGGCAATTCGGCTTTGAAGCCATAGGTGAGAATAATCCCAGTCTGGATGCAGAAATTATTGAGATGGTATGGCAATTTTACAAGGCATTGGGATTAAACAACCTTTCCCTCAAACTGAATTGTATAGGGTGCAAATTATGCCGCCCGTCGTTTCTGGATGCACTCAAACAATACTATTCCCAATATACGGACCAACTCTGCCCTGATTGTAAGAATAGGCTGACACGCAATCCGCTGAGATTACTGGACTGCAAGAATCCCACCTGTCAGCAACTGTCCCAGAATGCCCCAAAAAGTACCGACCATCTCTGCGAAGAATGCAGCACTCACTTTGAACAATTGAAGCAGCACCTGAATCTGCTGGAGATTCCCTTTAAGTCGGACACTCGTCTGGTGAGAGGACTGGATTACTACACCAAAACAGTATTTGAGCTACAACCATCTGAAGAAGGCTCGCAGAGCGCTATAGGTGGAGGAGGGCGTTACGATGGACTGATAGAAGAACTGGGAGGGCAACCAACTCCAGCTATCGGTTTTGCCACAGGCATAGAGCGCATCATCCTCAACTTAAAGAGAGATAACATCACCATCCCTTCCTTTCCTGGCATACAGGTATACGTCGCTCATATGGGTGAGGAAGCAAAACTAAAGGCGATAAAATTAACTGCCGAACTTCGCCACAACGGCATAGCCACCGTTGCATCACTGGGAAGCAGGAGCCTGAAAGCACAGATGAGGCAGGCAAATACTTTTAATGTAGCCTACACCGTAATCATCGGGGAAGATGAACTTAAAAACAATACTGTAATGCTGAAAGATATGTCTAGCGGACAACAAAGTACTGTTTCTCGGACAGAACTGATATCCCTATTAATAAGTCACCTGTCACTGTAAGAATGTTAGCCGCACAGTGACCCTACTCCCTGCTCTAACATCCAATGCCTGCCCGTTTACTCCAAACCCAGGGCAAAATGGATAGCCGCGTCAATTTCCTTCCGCTTCTGAGAGCTTAGGTTCGTCAATTGCTTACGAAGGCAGTCCTTGGGGATAGTAGTAATGGTATCAATGTTAGCAACACAGTCCCGGGGCATCCCATCATTGCTTCCTAAGAGCACCTCGGAGGAAATGTGACGGATGCGGGTGGTAATGGGTGCAACAATAACCAGAGAACGGACATCATAAGCTTCATCACGAGATAGGAGCACCACCGGGCGGCGTCCTGCAGGTGCCTCCAATTCCGCCCACCATACCTCACCCCGCCTCATTCCCAGGGTTCCTTAGCCAAAATGCTGCTGGCAGCATGTCGTGCTGCCTCGACCTCTTCTTTGGTTTCAGGTGTCTGCCTGTACGCACGTACATACAAGTCACTCATTTCCTGCTCTCGCCGACAGCGGAGTAATGCTTCTGCTGCACGGCGAAAGAACTGACTGCGGCTCTCTCCACTGCCTCTTCGCTCCTGTTCCACAGCAGCAAGCACGTCCTCTGGAAGGCTGATAGCGACCTTAGCTGTCTTTGACATGACACCACCTTTTCATACTATATTCATACCACAGTATGGACCATATACCTTCACCTGTCAAGTGGTCATTACCTTCATCACGAGGAGTATATAAGTCAAATTCCAAATCCTGTAGAGATGATGGCTCGTAGTTCTGACACTATGGCCATCCTTAAAGGTCACTCGTATAACAATATTGAATCCACTCTAGCCAAATGCCTCCAGGTCGAAACCGTCTTCAGGACTACGACTCACCTGCACGGATTCAGCAAAAGAGGGGTGAAGTATATATTTTACAGCCTCAATATCATCCAGCACATCAGGAGACTCCCCTATCTCCTCACCCGCGTATAGTGCCGAGCTATTTCCTCCGGAGCCGGATAACGATACAGCGTCCCGCGAGGCAATCCTGCTGCAAGCGAGACATCCTGCCATTCTCCGCGGATATAAGCCACTATGGTGCCCTGATTACCAGCACTAACTCTCTCATTGCGTCCCGGTAACAAGAAATAACACAACTTGCCTTCTCCAACCATCGCTTTAAATGATTCCACTGTAAAAATATCATCCCCTCCTCCAAAGCCTCCTATGGCAACTGCGGGGACATCCCGAGTGATAAATGGAGCTGCTTCTCTAGCATTCAGCATCCCAATGGTAAATATACTGCCAGCATCACCCTGCTCTATGATAAAATCCACTATAGACTCTATGCGTTGAGGCATCTCTCCCTGAGAAAACTGCGCATAGCCCGATGGAGGTAATGGCGAAGGTGCACCTCTACCCATAATATCCTGCTGTCCGTCAACACTCATCATTCCAGGAATAACCATCACCACCAAACAGCCAATGACGGCAGCCACCTTTGCCAGAAGTGTTCCTGTTACCTTCAAAACTAGAGCAAGTAAAAGGACAAACACAACGGCAACCAGCACCAGTATTACAACTGCCTGAACCCAACTCGAAACCGTTGAGCTGAAGAG
>JAGHDJ010000110.1 GCA_021159955.1 Dehalococcoidia bacterium | reverse complement strand
TGGTTATTCTCACTCTGGGTATTGAATCTCAGGAAGACACTGTTGCCGAAGCACAGCAAAAAGCAGCAGAAGCGATGGATGGCATAATGCGGGCATTGAAAGATAGGGGTATCGATGAAAAAGACATTCAGACTCAACATTTCAGCATACGGCAGGTAACCCGCTGGTTGAGAGAAGAGGAGAAAGAAGAAGTAATTGGTTATAGAGTTACCAATACCGTTGTTGCCAAAATCAGGGAACTGGGGGAGACTGGTGAAATAATCGATGCCGTAGCTGCGGTCGCCGGTGACCTCACCAGGATAAACGGCATAAGCTTTACCGTAGAGGAACCTACTCCTTACTATATGCAGGCACGCGAAAAGGCGATGGAAGATGCCATTGCCAAAGCCGTTCAAATGGCGAGATTGTCCGGGGTTAATCTTGGTAAGCCCACTTACATTTCTGCTGGGAATGGATACTATCCTACCCCTGTTCCTCGTGCATATTTGGAGGATAAGGCGATGGGTGGTGAAATAGCTAGCACTCCCATCAGTGTTGGGGAGATGGATATACGGACTACAGTGAGTATGGTATTTAGTATTCAATAATGAGCTGCTGAGTATTGTGGTAAGTAAAGCAAGAGCGCCCTGTTTTTATCAGGGTGCTCTGCTCATTTATTATTAAGGTGTTAACCTGTTGGAGAAGGCTATCTACCTACTATTCTATCACTACCGGACTCAGTAGAACGAGGGTTGGCTCTGATTCTGCCCGCTTCACTTTCACAGGATGATATAATGGTGAGATAATAATAAGGAGGTCAATTCTATGGAGGTTGTTGTCAATGAAATCAGGCTTTCCTTGATACAGGGTGATATAACACAGCAGGATACGGATGCCATAGTCAATGCCGCTAACTCCAGCTTGATGGGTGGTGGTGGCGTGGATGGGGCTATTCATCGTGCCGGTGGTTCGGCGATACTGGAGGAGTGCAAGGAAATCGTTGCCCGACATGGAAGACTGCCTGTTGGACAGGCGGTGACGACTACTGGAGGTAGGCTAAAAGCAAGGTATGTAATCCACACTGTGGGACCGATGTGGCGTGGGGGTAACCGTGGTGAGGGTGAAACACTGGCAAGTGCATATCGCCAGAGTCTGAATGAGGCGGTTGGAAAGGACTTAAAGAGTATCTCTTTCCCTTCGATAAGCACCGGCGTCTATGGTTATCCTGTGGCAAAAGCCGCTTGCGTGGCGATAGATACGGTAATCGGATTCTTAAAAAAAGAGGATATCTCCCTGGAAGAGGTAAGGTTTGTCCTCTTTGATTCTAACACGTATGCTGTTTACGAAAAGACTCTAAATGAACTGTCCTAGTTCGTTATGGAGGAAACCCTGATAGAACAATGGCGGTCATATAGACCGCCATCTTGTTATCTTAAACTTATATCGTTATCTTGTTTCGTATCTATCCGTTCGGGGCATAGCGCTCTTCGCTTGCGCCATATGAACAGGGTTACCCCCCCCATTATGACTACTACGCCTAGCAATGAAAATTCCAGAGGATGGAGCCACCATAACCCTTCTTCTGCTGGTGGTATGGCTGGAGGTGCCTCCAGAACGATGTCAGAGGGGCCTGTATCTCCAATAGAAGTACTTTCTGGTGCGGGCCCCTCCTCACCTACCTTAGGTGGGGGAACGATTTTCCCACCTGACAGACTCCCTTCGGGTGTTGGTATACCCGCATTATTTACTTTGACAATAACACCATCTTCAGGGGGGAACGAAGGTGATGTTTCCGTCGTAGTGAGTTGTGCGGGTTCAGGGAGCGCTCCGGGAATGACATTAGTCACATCACCGACAAAAAGCATTACCAGCATGGCAGCCATTACCACAGTGGCAGTGCGGAGTGTTCCAAAGAATGAATATGGTATGGGTCTGACTTCGGCAACGGTAAAAGAGCGGCGGACCGCTATCACAGGTGTATGAGACAGCAGAGACACAGTATCTCGCAGAGACTCACATTCCTCACGACAGATATCACAGGTTTGGAGGTGACTCTCCACCCGCTCATTTTCCTTTGAGCTCAGGCGCTGATCTAGATACTCTGATATCAACCCCTGCACACAGCTACATTCACTTTTCTTAGAAAAACTGAACACTATAACTCAAACCCGTATTCTCTATCATTCCTCTAGTTAAATAACGAAATCTAGGTGGGTAATGTTCCTTGCTGGCGCAGATAGTTCCTGAGATTCCGCCTTCCGCGGCTGATACGGGATTTTACCGTACCCAGAGAGCATTTCTCCACTTGGCTTATTTCCTCGTAGCTCAGACCCTGTATATCGCCCAGGATTATTGCCATGCGCTGCTCTTTGGAGAGGAGGGCAAGTCCTTTGCTTATCTCTTCGCTTATCTCCATTCGGCGCACATAATCATCGGGGTCTTCCAGTGCTTTGCTTGTGGCAGGAGGCAGATTGGGCTCAGTGACCATGGCATCCAGTGAGACTGTGGCTCGCCTCTTGCGTGAGCGCAACCTGTCGCGACAGGCGTTGGAGGCGATGCGTAGCAGCCATGCCCGAAAATTTCCCTTGTGGAATTTGTGCATTGCTCTCCATGCGGAGATAAAGGTGTCCTGTGCGGCATCATCAGCCGATTGTGAGTCACCCAGCATACGAAAGGCAACGTTGTATACCTGCCTCTGGTAGCGCTTTACCAGCTCGTTAAAGCAGTCCAGGTCGCCATTCTTGCTGTGTTGTATGAGTTCTTCTTCGTCCATTACTATTACCAGATATCTTACTAAATTATCTCGTGATGAGCTAGTATAATGAGTTTGAGTAGATTATAATACATCAGTTTGCAGGAGTGGTAGGGTAGAAGGAAAAAGATGAAAACATTATTTCGCGAGATTCTCTGGACCATAATTTTTGCCCTTATTATCTATGGGGTTATTGGCATCACCACTCAAGAATACAGAATAGAACAGACTTCTATGTATCCCACTATTAAACCGGGAGAGAGGTTTGTTATTAGTAAGGTGTCCTATCGTCTCCATGAGCCGGAGCGCGGTGATATTATTATCCTTCGTCCTCCGCTTAATCCGGAGGCAGTTCCCTATATCAAGCGCATAGTTGGCTTGCCCAATGAGACTATAGAAATAAAAGAAGGTATCACCTACATCAATGGTATGCGTCTGGAAGAGCCTTATGTGAAGAAGATGAGTGAATTATCATGTGAAGCAGTGATGATACCTGATGGTGATTATTACGTAATGGGAGATAATCGCTACGCCAGCTCCGACTCTCGTAATTGGGGGATGCTTCCTGCTGAAAATATCATAGGCAAGGCGTGGCTTTGTTACTGGCCTCCAAATAAGCTGGGGAAGGCGCCCAATTACTCACCGGTACTGGTGTCGGGAGAATAGGGGAAACGTAAATTATGTCATCAGAAGCGGGAACCATTCTGAAAGAAACTGGAGCCATTATAGATGGACATTTTTTGCTTACTTCAGGTTTGCACTCTGCCACCTATGTGGAAAAATTCAAGGTATTACAGTATCCTCACCACACCCAGCAATTGTGTGAAATGATAACTCGGAGATTTGAGGGTGAGAAGGTGGATGTCGTGGCGGGTCCTACGGTAGGTGGAGTTCTGCTCGCTTTTGAAATTGCCAGACAGATGGGTGTGAGAGCGATATTTGCCGAGAGAGATGGGGACCGCAGGATTTTTAAGAGAGGCTTAAAAATCACTCCCGGGGAGAGGGTTCTGGTGGTGGATGACATACTTACCACTGGTGGTTCCATTCTTGAAGTAGTAGATGAAGTAGAGAGGTGGAAAGGAGAGGTGATTGGTGTTGGTGTGCTGGTTGACCGCTCTGGGAGTGGTATTTCTCTGAATGCTCCCGTCTTTAGTTGCCATCGGGTGAATATTCCAACCTTTTCGGCGGAAGAGTGTCCACAGTGCAAGGCAGGGGTTCCTTTGACAAAGCGTGGAAGCAAGCCTGCTTGAAAAGCCGGATGTGCCCTGTTATTATTTCCTTGACACTATTTTAGTGGGTCGTTAGCTCAGTTGGTTAGAGCACCTGACTTTTAATCAGGGTGTCG
>JAGHDJ010000024.1 GCA_021159955.1 Dehalococcoidia bacterium | reverse complement strand
TCTTGAGGGTAATCCACACAGCGTTCTGGAAGGGCTTATAATTGGAGCTTATGCTATTGGTGCTCATGAGGGATATGTTTATGTTCGCAATGAATATTCCGGGGCGGTGAGAAATGTAGGGATAGCTATTGCACAGGCGCAGGAATATGGGCTGTTAGGCAAGGATATTCTAGGTTCTGGCTTTAACTTTAGTGTTAAGGTGAATCGGGGTGGAGGTGCTTTTGTCTGTGGTGAATCTACTGCATTGATGGCATCGCTGGAGGGTAAAGTTGGGGAGCCCAGAGCGAAGTATGTTCACACATCTGAAAAAGGATTATGGGAGAGACCTACCAACTTAAATAATGTGGAAACCTGGGCAAATGTCCCCCTGATAATTAGTAAAGGTGCGGATTGGTACAGCAAAATCGGCAGTGATAAGAACAAAGGGACAAAGATATTTGCTCTGGTAGGAAAGATAAATAACGTCGGGTTGATTGAAGTTCCGATGGGGATAACGCTGAGAGAAATTATCTATGATATAGGTGGGGGTATCCCCGGAGGTAAGAAGTTTAAAGCGGTACAGACCGGTGGACCTTCAGGCGGTTGTATCCCTGAATCTTTACTTGATATGCCAGTGGATTTTGATGAATTGACGAAGGCTGGTTCCATGATGGGGTCTGGCGCTATGATTGTGATGGATGAAGGCACATGCATGGTGGATGTAGCCAAATATTTCCTTACTTTCCTTGAAGGTGAATCTTGTGGTAAATGTGTTCCCTGCAGAGAAGGAATAAGGAGGATGCTGGAGATTTTGACCAACATCGTCGAGGGGAAAGGGAAAGAAAGTGATATAGATCTGCTAGAGCGTCTGTCTCAAGCAGTGAAGGATGGTTCTTTATGTGCACTTGGTCAAACTGCTCCTAACCCTGTTCTATCCACGCTCCGCTACTTCAGGGATGAATATGAGGCACATATTAGAGAGAAGAAGTGTCCTGCGGGTGTATGCAAGAAACTAATTACTTACTCTATTATAGATGATAACTGTGTTGGTTGTGGTTTGTGCGCGAAGAAGTGCCCCCAGGAAGCGATAACCTTTGTAGCCAAAAAAGAACCTGTTACTCTGGATCAGACTAAGTGCATAAAGTGCGGAATCTGTTACGATGTCTGTAAGTTTGATGCCATAGCGAGAGAATGATGACTAAGCGAGATGGAGATAAATGGTAACACTAAGTATTGATGGGCGTCAGGTTAGAGCCCAAGCGGGATCCACTATATTAGAGGTAGCCAGAGAGAAAGGTATTGACATACCTACTCTCTGTTATCATGAAGGGTTAGAGCCATATGGAGCCTGCCGTCTTTGTATGGTAGAGATAACTAAGAATGGCTACTCAAAGTTGGTGGCTTCTTGTCTCTATCCTATAGAGGAAGGGTTGGTTGTAAAGACCGATACTGAAAGGGTGATTAATGTCCGTAGAACAGTTATGGAATTGTTGTTGGCACGTTGCCCCAATTCAGATGTAGTATGGGATTTAGCCCGTAAGGTTGGCGTTGAGAGTACGCCCTTTAAATCGTTGGCAGAGGATGAAAGTAATAAATGTATCCTCTGTGGGCTTTGTGTGCGTGCATGTGAGGAAGTAGTGGGAGTGAGTGCTATCAGCCTGGTCAATCGTGGTGTTGAGAGGGAAGTAGCGCCGCCATTCTATGAATCGCCTGAGGCGTGTATCGGTTGTGGTTCCTGTGCTTACGTTTGCCCTACTGGTGCCATTGAGATGGAAGAGGTTGGAGATACCAGAACGATTCGCAGTAGAGATTGGAAATCCGAATTTAAACTTAAGAAATGTAAAGTCTGTGGGAGTTACTGGGCTCCTGAGCGGCAGCTGGATTATTTCGCCAAAAAGGCAAATCTCCCTGGGGATTTCTTTGATGTCTGTCCCACCTGTAGGGAGTGATTTATTTCGTTAGTTTAGAGTAAGAACCTATCTCTTTCTGAGGTTTACCCGTGAGGTTAGCTGCGCAGTCTGGAGTTACTTTTCGGTGTATTCAGGTCGTTTTTTGACGCTGGACCCCCCGAATGTGTAGCGATTATACTTTTGACGTCGGGGTGTGGCGCAGTCCGGTTAGCGCGCATGGTTTGGGACTATGAGGTCGGCGGTTCGAATCCGCCCACCCCGACCATTAAGTTTATTATGAAGATAGAGAGCATTAGCCAATGTTTGTTGCGCGGGAGTAGCTCAGTGGTAGAGCTCCTGCCTTCCAAGCAGGTTGTCGCGGGTTCGAGTCCCGTCTCCCGCTCCAAAAAGTGGTATAATGACTCTGGTAAATTGAGCAAGGCATAGAGTGTTACAGACTGAAGGAATGACAGGATGATGTCTCTCAGTGGGCTCGTAGCTCAGTGGTTAGAGCGGTCGGCTCATAACCGATTGGTCGCAGGTTCGAACCCTGCCGAGCCCACCAAAAAATATTTATCTTTTGTAGTTCCACTTGATTAGAAGGATGGTAAAGCCCTGATGCACTGTCACGAGTCGTGTGGTATTTTCGGAGTATATGCGCCCGGTGAGGATGTAGCCAGACTCACCTTTTTTGGTTTATTTGCGCTGCAGCATCGAGGACAGGAGAGCAGTGGAATTGCCACTGCCGATGGCAGGAAGATTCGTGTTCACACCAGTATGGGATTGGTATCGCAGGTTTTTGATGAAGATGATTTGAGGTATTTACAGGGTGGATATGTTGCTATTGGGCATAACAGGTACTCCACTTCTGGTTCAAGTCAGTTTGTCAATGCTCAACCGGTAGTAGTAAATAGCCATGATGGTGATATTGCATTAGGACACAACGGGAATATAGTAAATGCTGTTCATTTGAGACAGGACTTACTGCAGCGCGGGTATCACTTTTCCGGTGCCAGTGATTCAGAGGTCATCGCTGTGCTTATTTCTGCTTCTCCAGGGACAAACTGGATTGAGAAGATCAGGTATTCTATACATCACATGAGTGGAGTGTATTCTCTGGTTATGTTAACGCCTGATGGGCTCATAGGGGTTCGCGACCCGCTGGGTGTGCGCCCCTTATGCCTTGGTAAAATCAATGGTGGTTGGG
>JAGHDJ010000031.1 GCA_021159955.1 Dehalococcoidia bacterium | reverse complement strand
TCCTGCCACCGTGAAGCTCAACGATTTGCTTGGTAAGTGCCAGTCCCAGCCCTGTCCCCTTCTTTTCCCCCGCTGACATATCCCCCACCTGAGTAAAAGGCTCAAAGATGCGCCCTTTATCTTCCTCTTTAATACCAATGCCATTATCAATTACGCTTATCTGACACCAGTCATCATCTCTAACAGCTTTAATCCCCAGTTTACCTCCATCTGGCGTAAACTTGACCGCATTGCCCAGCAGATTAAGAAACACCTGCCGCACCTTGCTCTCGTCAGCATAAATCATAGAAAGCCCTTCCTCTATTTCAACCGTGAGGCTGAGGTTTTTCTCCTTGACCAGTGGTAACATCGTGCTCTTCACTGATTCTATTATGTCAGCGAGGATAACGGTCTTCATTTTGAGTTCCATTTTCCCTGATTCCACCTTTGATATATCAAGAACATCGTTGATTAAACCCAGCAGGTGCTTGCCACTGCTCAAGACATCATCGAGGCACTGGTGCTGTTCCTCATTAATACTCCCAGGAATCTCATCTATCAACAATTCCGAGAAGCCTATTATGGCATTCAGTGGAGTACGCAGCTCGTGGGACATATTTGCCAGAAACTCAGACTTCGCACTATTCGCCTGTTCTATCTCTCTGGATTTCTCAATGAGTTCCCGCTGCTGTATCTCCAATTCTTCACCCTGACCCATCAACTCCTCATTCTGGGCAGTTAACTGCTCATTCTTTTCCCTGACGTCCTCATAGAGTGAAGCCCCCCTCACATCAAGTCCCAAGGTTTCACCTATGGTGATAAGCAGGTTGAATTCCTCTCCGCTGAAGACACGTGAATTATGAGTGGCAATAATCAACGTACCTACCACCTTGGCTCTCGCCTTCAGTGGGACAGCAACGATAGAGCTAAGCCCCTCCCGCCTCAGTGGCATAGTAGAAAGCCTGGGATGCTCCGTGAGATTGTCTATCACTACCGGCTTGCCCGATGCTGCCACACTGCCAGTAACACCCTTACCGATGGGCAACCTCTTTACCTGCTCCAGATATTCCGGCGACACCCCCCTATGAGCTCTAACGACCATCTCATCCCTCTTCTCATCAGCCAAAAGTATGGCTGCCGTCTCCACATTCATTGTCCTGACTATTATATCTAAAGCCCGATTAAGAATATCATCCAGTTCAAGCGACCCCGACACCACCCGCGAAATCTCATGCAGGGTGGTCAGTTCCTTTACCCTCCGCACCATAGAATAAACAACCTCTTCCCTATCCTTCTCTGCTCTTTTTCTTTCAGTGATGTTCATAAAGCTGCCGATTGCCACCTGTTCCCCCCGATACTGGATAGAGACAACCCGCTCCAGTATCCATATCACCTTGCCATCTTTCCTGATATAGCGGTACTCGTAAGGGGATATATCCTGACCCTTCAGGTTTCTTATGGCTTTCTTCCTGACTGTCTCCCTGTCCTCGGGATGGACGAAGCGGAGGGGATCTGTTCCTACTAACTCCTCGCTGGTATAGCCCGATATCTCCTCAAACATGCGATTAACATACTGGAAATTACCATTCTGAACAATATATATCCCCGTCCCGGCGCTGTCTAACAGTCCATGGGACAATTCCTGTGCTTCATTGCTCTCCCGGTAGAGCTCAGCATTCTGCATTGCCACCGCAATGATATTGGCAATACTGGTTAACAGACTCATATCATCGGGAGTGAAGTGTCCCTGCTCCCGTTGTAATATTCCCAGCACACCAAGTCCGCGCTCAGATGTCTTTAGCGGCACCTCGACTACAGAGCGGAAGCCAGCTGCAAGGGCAGCACTCTTAGTGTATCGGGGTTCAGTGGCAATATCAGCTACCAGAGCAGGCTCACCTGAGGTAAAAACTTTACCAGCGATACTATCTTCAAAATCTATTGCGAATATTTCCTCTACTATCTCCGGAGTAAGCCCACGGTGACCCTTCAGCAGTAGCTTTCGGTTGTCATAATTCGCTATGTGCAGCCAGCAGGCATCCGACTGGAGCATTTCCTGTATTCCATCCAGTGCTCTGTTGATAACTTTGTCCAAATCAAGGCTCTGGCTCACAGTACCGGTGATAGTGCTGAGGATGGTGAGTTCCCTGTTACGATGTTGTATCACATCCTCTGCTTCCTTGCGCTCCGTGATGTCTCTTAACACCATCGTGACCGCTGGTCTACCATCACACTCTATGAGTCTCAGGCTGGCTTCAACAGGGAGACTCGTTCCGTCTTCTCTCAGCAGTTCGGTTTCATACTGTGCAGGGGCATGCTCCCCAGAAGCCACCTTCTGGGCATACTCAGTCACTCCGTCTACCAGTTCCGGTGGCAGGAAGGTCTCTACAGGCTTGCCGAGCCCATCTTTCAGACTCCACCCGCTCAGTTCGGCAGCCTTGGTATTGGCAAAAACTACCTTCCCACCCTGAGTGATGATAATGCCGTCGTTTACTTCCTCAACCAGCTTCTGGTAAAACATCCCGCTCGGTTTTTGTTCTTTATCCATCATCTTTTATTCTACTCTCCACGAAGAAGCAAGATGCTCCCTAAATCTTCAATACTGGTACTACATAATCGCCCCGTCATTTTTTGCGGTAAATCCTTGCCAGGGAATCAAGGCATTCCATCTTGCCATACAGGTTACCCGTCAGCGTCTCCGCCCTACCCAAAATCATATAGCCCTGAGCAGCGAGTGCGTCATACAACATACCCAGGATTTTCTCCTGAAGCGGCTTTTGTAAGTATATCAAGATATTGCAGCACAATATAGCATCCAGCTTGGTAAAAGGCGTTTGCCCGGGTGAGGACAGGTCGAAGCGGGAAAAGTGGAGCATCTTCTTGATATCATCGGTCACCCCGCAGCCTCCCGGTCTGCGGGTAAAATAGCATCTCCGAACAGCAGCAGGAAGACTCTCCAGCTCTTCTGGTGGGTAAACCCCCACCCGTGCCTGCCCCAGGGAATACCAACTGATATCGGTGGCATATATTGATATATCGAAGTCCCGCACTTCATCTCCCAGAAATTCAGAGAGCAGTATCGCCATTGAATATGGCTCCTCTCCCCTGGCACAGGCAGTACTCCAGATCTTTAGCTGTCTATCTCCCTGCTTTCTCTTGTATGACACCAGTTCGGGAAGTACCAGCCTGGTTATCTGTTGAAAAGCATAGGGTTCCCTGAAGAAACTACTCACCTTTATGGTAAGGTCTTCAACGAGCTTGTGATATTCCTCAGGATGGTCATCCAGAAATCGCATGTACTCAGGGTATATCTTCGCCCCGACAGCATGCATCCTTCTCTGCAAGCGGCGCTCCACGATTCCCTTCTTATACCCACGGAAGTCGTATCCCCCATCCCTGTGAACCTTCTTCAGAAGGCCGTTCAGAGCTATGACATCGCCGTCGTTAACTGCATCACACATATTCAAAAGCCTTCCCTAACTCCCACATTTTATCACAGGAGACATCGAGTGTTAAAGAAGTTGTGCGGTGTTCAATACATCGGTGCCGCATATTACCCCTTTCTCACTCTCCCCTTGTTGAAGTGTATATGTAGCCCGGCGAGGCTGAAGCCTAGCGCTCTACCGCTGTCATTCGTGTCAAATCATTTAAGTAGGTAACCCAACTTTAGGTTGTTTCATCATATAAAATGTAACCATATGGGGTGCCAGTTTTTTGTGTGGGTTAGCCTGCCGAGTTCCTCTCTTTCGTTCATAGGTATG
>JAGHDJ010000106.1 GCA_021159955.1 Dehalococcoidia bacterium | reverse complement strand
GACAATAGCAGTAGCAGATGCATTCGCAGATTCGCTGGGTATCCACATCTCCGAGGAATCCGAAGGTAAACACAGCAACAAGGAGATATGGCAATCCACCATCTCTACTTTCCTGTCCAAATTCATTTTCGCACTGACCTTCATTATCCCCATACTGCTACTCCCCCTGACAACAGCAGTTATTGTGAGTATAGTCTGGGGATTATCCACCCTGGGGATTTTAAGCTTCCGCATTGCCAGAGAGCAGGGAACAAAGCCATGGAAAGTGATTACGGAGCATATGCTCATCGGGTTGGTGGTCATAGCTGCCACGCACTACATTGGCGAGTGGATTGGTAAGAATTTATGCTAATATCCCCAAATCTTCTTAACCACCGACACGAACCAAAGGAATAATTATCTATGAAAACCCAACATTCCGGAGACTCCAAGGAATCCCCATTACAATGAAAACCAAACTTACAATCCGTTCGGCTATGCCTGAGGATGCAGAAGTCGGAGCACAGTTGATATGCATGGCAATGGGGGAAGTAGCAGTTTTCCTCTTTGGCTTTCATAATCCAGACAGAGCCAGAGAGGTTGTGGAAAAGCTCTTTGCCAATGGGAACAACAGGTTCAGCCATCAGTTCGCCGATATGGCAATAGTAGATGGCAATGCAGTTGGGCTGTTGTTCTCCTGCTCCGGCGAAGAGGTAAAACAGCTGTCCACCCCGATGGTGTGGCAAACAATGAGAATATATAACCCTCTGGAGTTTCTCCTCTTTCTGCGTAACACCGTGCCACTCGTCGGAGGGAAAGAAGCAGAAGCCGACGAATACTTTATCAGTGACTTAGCCGTCCTACCCGAGTTTCAGAAAAAGGGAATCGGCACACTCTTACTAGCCCATGCCGAGGACAAAGCCAAAGCAGAGAGACTGAAGAAATGCTCTCTCACTGTTGCCATAGATAATAACAACGCACTCAAATTATACCAGCGCATCGGCTACCAGATAGTAGAGAACATCAAATTCAAACAGCTCAGCCGGCACACAAATCACAGGGGTTCTTACCGCATGGTAAAAATCTTAGAATAACCGTTGTGAAGAAAAGGGTAAACTGTGGAGAAAGTGAATATCGTTCAGAAGTTCAGTCTCTCCTTAACTTAACCATACAACATCCCAGAAGCAGAGCAACCCGCCTGCTTTTTCCCATTTTGCCCCTACCACCCTACCCTGTATAATAAGCGCAGGATAGACCGATAATCAGAGACAAGATATTAACAATAGCAGATGCACCAAGCATACGCATCCCCAAGGAGGAACCCAATGAGAAGAATAGCAATCCCCTGCGCCCTGATTCTGTTTTTAATAACAAGCCTTCTGTCAGGATGCACCAATGAAGCCACTGTGCCGCTAGCTACCGAATTTAGCGCTTTGTCCACGGAGGCAAAAGTAGGAGAAGTTATCAACTTTACCGATGCAACTACAGGCGGCACCTCGCCCTATACTTACGAATGGGATTTCGATGACGATGCCATAACCGACAGTACCGAGGCAAATCCCTCTCATATGTATTCCGAACCCGATACCTACTCTATTTCTCTTAAGGTCACGGACGCTGATGGGAATATTGATACCAAAACTAAAGGAGCGTACATTACGATTGCATCAGAGATAAAAGATTTAGAAGCCATTGCCCGAAGGTTCGTTGAATTATTCAGCGATGGTAAATTCAGCGAAACTACTGAACTATTCAATGCAGAGATGAACAAAGCACTCACTTCGGAAGCTCTCGAAACAATGTGGGAGGATTTAACATCAAGTGAGCAATTCGGCAGCTTTAAGGGAATAGTCAGCACCACTCCAATTGAGATATCCGGATACGAAGCCGTTATTGTCACCTGTGAATTTTCCAAGTCTTCCGTCGGGATAAGAACAATCTTCGACCATGAGGCAAAGATAGCGGGCTTTCAATTCGTTCCTCCCGCTGAGCAGGAAATACAATATCAGGAACCTGCATATGCAAAGCCTGAGTCTTTTACGGAGACAGAGTGCACGGTAGGCACAGGTAACTGGCAACTGCCAGCAACCTTGACCTTACCGAAAGGAATCGGGGCTTTCCCCGCTGTTGTCCTAGTCCACGGCTCGGGTCCGAATGATAGAGACGAGACCATAGGTCCGAACAGGCCATTCAAAGACCTTGCATGGGGGCTTGCCACTCAGGGTATTGCCGTGCTCCGCTACGAAAAGCGCACCAAACAACATCCCACCAAAATCCTAGACATGATAGAAGACTTTACCGTAAATGAGGAGACTATTGAGGACGCCCTGGCGGCAATCAATATGCTCGGAGAGACTGAAGGAATTGACCCTAACAGGATTTTCATCCTCGGGCACAGCATGGGAGGAATGCTTGCCCCCAGAATAGCCTCCCAAAGTGATGAAGTTGACGGGCTGATTCTCCTTGCCTCTAATACGAAAAACCTGCCAGACGTGATTCTGGAACAAACCAGTTATATATTTTCCTTAGACGGAGAGATAAGCGATGATGAATCGAAGCAGTTAGAAGAGATAAGCAACCAGGTAAACAAGGTAAAAGAGCTTGATATCGACGAAGGTGCAATCGTCCTTGGCGCTTCCAGAGCTTACTGGGCAGACTTGATGGCATATGACCCTGTAAAAACGGCCAGCGAGTTAACCCTTCCAATGCTGATTCTCCAAGGAGAGCGCGATTATCAAGTCACAATGGAAGACTTCGATACGTGGAAAGAAAGCCTTGCCAAACAGGAAGGAGTATCCTTTAAATCCTACCCTAACCTCAATCACCTCTTTATTGCAGGCAGCGACAAGTCCACTCCAGCTGAATACAGCCAATCGGGTAACGTAGCTCAAGCCGTCATCAATGATATTGTCGGCTGGATAAAATCATGAGCCTTAGAGGCAAACGCATTTGATGTCATAATGAAATAAAGCAGCAAATATTGAGGCTGCCAGGGCGGGCTGTCTGAAATCAGGCATCCCGCCCGCTTTTTCCCATTTTGCCCCTACCCACCCTACCCTGTAT
>JAGHDJ010000057.1 GCA_021159955.1 Dehalococcoidia bacterium | reverse complement strand
TGATAGTCTATCTAAGATTTTTAGGCTTATTATCTTTTTTCCGAGAAATAGCAAACTGTTCATTAATGTCAATTTAATAACATCAAGTCATATAGATGTACCTAATGAACACAAAATACATTGATGGTAAAATATATAAGGAACAACAACATTTAACACTGCTGGTGACTACCCATGCGGAGGACAGGTCACCTCTGGGGACTATTTTTGATAGGAATATTAACTCTTGCAGTAGTTGCAAGTGGGTGTATAAGCGGAGAAACGACACAAACCATGACCCAAGAACAGAAAGAAGTTCTTGAAGTGTATCACTGGTGGACCGCTGGAGGTGAAAAAGAGGCTTTTGACGCATTAGCCAAAAAGTTCCAAGAAAAATATCCAAATATAGAAGTACTTGCAAACCCAGTAGCTGGTGGAGGAGGAGTTAATCTGAAAATGATATTACAGTCTTTGATGCTTGCTGGGAAGCCCCCTGACACTTTCCAAGTTCACGCAGGATATGAAATGGCCCCATATGTTCAGGGAGGTATGATATCACCCATTGATGACATCTGGACAGACGATATGAAGCAGAATTATCCAGATACCATAGAGCAAATGGTAATCTTTAGCGGACACTATTATGCAGTTCCAATAAATGTTCACAGGGCAAATGTAATATGGTACAATAAGGCAATTTTTGATAAATATGGCATCGACCCAGCCAGTATAAAGACCATAGATGACCTTTTTGCCGTTGCTGAAAAGCTCAAGCAAAATGGTGTGACGCCCTTTGCCCTCGGAGATAGAAACAAGTGGCCTGCTACGCAGGTATTTGAGGTTCTCCTTGTTGCAGTTGGGGGCATCGACTACTACGAGAAGTTCATCAATGGAGAAATAACTGAAAATGACCCAACGCTTAGAAAAGTTCTTGAATATTTTGTCAAATATGTAGAGTATTCAAACTCTGATCACGCGGCGAAGACTTGGGACGAGGCATGTGCCATGGTTTACAAGGGGGAGGCTGCAATGACCCTTATGGGGGACTGGGCTAATGGATACTTTAAGGCAAATGGATGGACACCAAATGCAGATTACGGAGCAATAGCTATACCTGCCAACACTTATGATCTCGTTATAGATACATTTGTCCTGCCAACAAAAGCCGCTCACCCAGAGGCAGCTAAGAAGTGGTTAAGTTTCATAGGGACATCTGAAGCACAAAATACATTCAACCCAATAAAGGGCTCAATACCCCCAAGGATAGATGCCCCACTTGACCCATATGACCCAATTCAAAGAACCTTTATGAAAGAACTAAGATCACAATCAACTAAGCTGTATCCAAGCATTGCACATGGAAGTGCTGCTCCCGAAGCATTTGCAGCCTCTCTCAACGATATTATCTCAGAGCTCGCAACAACGAAGGACATTGACTCAGCAATGAGCAAGATAATATCTGCAATACAGAATGATCTCATTCCAAACAAGATCAAAGAATGGGATTTAAGTTAAAATAGGAGGGAGTTAAATGAAAAAGTCTCCCGACTTTCCTTATCTTCTTTTGTTTTTGGGACCAGCGTTAATTTTGGTTGGAATTTTTGTTTACGCTGCTATCGCTTGGAACATATACGTATCGTTCACTAACTGGAAGGGATTAATGCCTTCTTATGAGTTTACGGGAATTATACAGTATAAACAACTCATTAAAGATCCTGTTTTTTGGACTTCAATTAAAAATAATCTCATTTTGATCCTCCTATTTGTCCCAGGTGCGATTTTAGTAGGATTATTACTTGCAATCCTTTTAGATAGGAAAGTCAGATTTGAAGAAACTTTTAGGACAATTTATGCCTTGCCGTTTGCATTATCATTTGTTGTAACTGCTACACTTTGGGCATGGATGTATTCCCCTTCGGATGGAGTTTTGAATACTCTCTTTGAGAAACTTCATCTTGATTTTCTAAAAAGTGCTTGGATAACTGATCCAAAAATTGCAATATACTGTGTGATCCTTGCGCTAATCTGGCAGTTTTCAGGGTATACTATGATAATATACCTAGCAGGCATTAGATCCATCCCAATAGACCATTATGAAGCTGCTATGGTGGACGGCGCTAATTCCTGGCAGTTATACAGGTATATTGTGATTCCACAACTTCTCAAGCCTACTCTCAGTGCTTTTGTTGTATTAATGGTGTTTTCTCTAAAAGCATTCGACTTCATCTGGATCCTTAGCAGAGGGGGGCCAGGAACATCAACATACATTTTGGCTGTTCAAATGTATGTTGAAACCTTTGCAAAGACGAAGTTCGCATATGGTGCTGCAATAGCTACAGTCCTGCTTTTGATGGCCTTGGTAGTAGTACTACCCTATTTGTACTGGACTTACAGGGGGGATAAGAAATGAAAAGTCTCTCAAGAGCGATACTATACGGAGTATTAGTTTTCTTAGCGTTTATTTACCTCCTCCCTCTTTGGAGCGCTATAACAACCTCATTAAAAAATACAGAGCAAGTGACATTAACTACACCTGTAACTCCAGTATTTCCCCCAACTTTGGAGGCTTATAAAATTGCCTTTTCCGAGTTACAACGGCCAATATTAAATAGCTTTGCATTTACAATCTTTGCAACAATATTTTCCTCAGTCCTAGGCTCTCTAGCGGGATTTGCCCTTGCAAAGCTCATTAAAGGCTCGACCTCAAAGAAAGTGCTAATGATGATAACATTTGGAATTTTCCTCCCGTATCAGGCGATTTTGATTCCCCTCGTTAGAATAATTTCATCTCTAGGTCTGTATAACACAATTCCGGGCCTGATCTTAACACATACTGCATATGGAATTCCAATAACAACCTTACTGTTCGCAAATTATTACTATGAAATTCCAGATGAACTAGTAGAGGCCGCAAAGGTTGATGGTGCGAATCCCTTCAGCATATACACACGTGTTGTGCTACCAATATCAATGCCCGCTTTTATTGTTACTGTGATCTACCAGTTTGTAAACATATGGAATGACTACTTATTTGGAGTGGTCCTTACGAGGGGCGAAGAGGCTATGCCCGCAACGGTAAAGCTTGCAAACCTGAAAGGAAGCTTTGTGGCAAACTGGAATGTTCAGATGGCCGGAGCCTTAATAGTAGCACTTCCAACTCTCTTAATAATGCTTGCCTTGGGTAAGTATCTGATAAGGGGATATACGGCGGGTGCTGTAAAAGAATGAGGTTTGAATAAGGTTTTATGGGGTGATTTGTATGGTTGGTGTTAGGCTTGTGGGTGTTTGGAAGGAGTTTGGTGGGGTTGTTGCGGTTAGGGATATGAGTTTGGAAGTTAAGGATGGGGAGTTTATGATTTTGCTTGGGCCT
>JAGHDJ010000071.1 GCA_021159955.1 Dehalococcoidia bacterium | reverse complement strand
GGCGAGCATGGCAATGGGCAGTTCGATAATCATAGGCAGGTATATCGAAACGCGGTCACCCTTTTTAACACCCAGCTTTTTTAAGACGTTGGCAAATTTACACACTTCGTGGTGCAGCTGTTTGTAGGTGAGAGTTATACTCTCGTCTACGGGTTCGCCTTCCCAGATGATGGCGGGCTTGTTCTCGGTGGGTGTCCCGAGGTATCTGTCCAAGCAGTTATAGCATACGTTGAGTTTACCGCCGGTGAACCACTTGTGTTCTCCCTCTGCGAAGTTTGACTCCACTACCTTGTCCCATTTCTTGAACCATACCAGTTGCTCAGCTAGCTTGCCCCAGAATCCTTCTGGATCTTCTATAGAGCGCTTGTATATCTCTCTATATTCGTCCAGACTCTTGATGTAGGCCTGTTCGCTGAGCGCCTTGGGGGGGTAGAGTATCCGGGTTTCGTCCATCATAGAGGTGATATTTTTTTTGTTCTCTCCCATATTTCTTGTGTTTGCCTCCTTATTTATTTGCTTACACTAATCCATTATACTAATATACTAGCTTACAACTATAAATCCACACAGGTGCTTTGTCAAGCTGATTGTGCTGGCTGTGTTAAGGCTCATTAGAAATGTCCTCTGGTGACTTCATACAGGTAATTCACCTTCGTTATTCAGAGGATAAATGGCAAAGAAATTTCTAATTTTGTCCTTCGAGATTACTTCTGGTGTGGGCTGTGTGTTCCTGTGGTAAAATCTAGCTGGTAGTTGTTATGAAAAACGAATGCATTACAAATCAAGTGGAGGCATTACCGCTGCGGCCGGGGGTTTATCTGTTAAAGGATGAGGCGGGCAGGGTGTTGTATGTCGGTAAGGCGGCGAAGCTGCGCCAGAGGGTGCGTTCGTATTTTACCTCTTCTCAGAACCTTCCTGCAAAGGCGCGGCGAATGGCGTGCCGCGTGGTGGATATAGATTTTGTAGTTACCGATTCTGAACAGGAAGCCATTCTACTGGAATGTAACCTGATAAAGGAACATCGCCCCTATTATAATGTGCGCTTGAAAGATGATAAGACCTATCCCTATATCAAGGTATCCCTCAACGAAGATTGGCCAAGGGTCTATCTTACGCGGCAGTTAAGGCAGGACGGGGCTCGTTACTTTGGGCCGTTTGCCAGTTCCGGAGCGGCGAGACAAACTGTAAACGTGCTCAGAAAGATATTCTCCGTCCGCTCCTGCAGGAAGACTATTAGCGGGACTTCTTCCCGGCCATGCCTGGAATATGATATTCACCGCTGTCTTGGTCCTTGTATCGGTAAAGTGAGCCGCGAGGAGTATCGCAGGGTAGTAGAACAGGTGATTCTTTTTCTTGAGGGCAAGCAGAAAGAAGTGGTGCGCCATTTACGGGGTGCGATGATGAGGGCTGCCGGGGAGAAGCAGTTTGAAAAGGCGGCGCTCCTGCGCGGACAGCTAAAGGCGCTGGAGAGTGTGACGGAGAGGCAGAAGATAAACTCACCTGCTGGTAAAGACCAGGATGTAATAGCGCTGCTTGCCTGTGGCAATTGGGCATATGCGGAGGTGTTCTTCGTTCGGGAAGGTAAATTGAGCGGACGGGAGCACTTTATGCTGTCAGGGACACAGGGCGAGGAGGCAAGAGAAGTAATCGCCAGCTTTGTCAAGCAGTTTTATGGTGCCAGTTTGAGTATCCCGCCGCGTATTTCCCTTCAGGAGCTGCCTGCGGATGTTGAGCTTATTGAGGATTGGCTGATGAACAGAAGGGGAAGAAGAGTTAAGCTGATGGTGCCGAAGCGGGGCAGGGGCAGGGAATTGATGAAGATGGCGGAAGAGAATGCCCGTCTTGGTATGGAGCACTGGCGAACCAGAAGAATGGCGGAATCCGGGACACGAGCCGTCGCTCTGGAACATCTTAAACAACAGCTCCATCTGCCGCGACTGCCTCGTCGTATAGAATGCTACGATATATCCAATATCAGTGGAACCTCCGCAGTGGGCAGTATGGTGGTTTTTCAGGATGGTGAATCCAGTAATGCTTATTACAGACGTTTCAAGATAAAGACTGTGAGTGGCACCGATGACTACGCCATGATGAGTGAGGTGTTGAAACGAAGGTTTGCTCGCGGTGGGTTTTCTTCCTCAATGGGAAAAGCTTCTAAATTGGGTTGGGCTATTGTTCCAGACCTGATAGTTATAGATGGCGGCAGGGGTCACCTTAATGCCGTTTTGGGGATAATGCGGGAGATGAGAGTGAATAATGTTCCCGTTGTATCTCTGGCAAAGGAGAATGAAGAGATATTCAGCCCTCTGCTTGAGTTTCCCGTTGTACTGCCGCCGGATTCACAGGCGCTCTATCTCCTGCAGCGCATCAGGGATGAGGCGCACCGTTTTGCCCTGGGTTATCATGTAGTTCTGCGGCGAAAATCTGCTCTGGATTCGAGGTTGAATGAGGTTTACGGTATCGGAATCAAGCGTAAGGGAGCCCTTTTGAAGAAATTTGGTTCGCTCAGGGGCATTCGGGAGGCTTCGCTTGATGAGCTGGCGGCAGTGGATGGTATGACTGCTAAAGTGGCGGAGAATGTTAAGGAGCACCTGTAACCTGTAATCACAGAATTAAAGCATGAACTGGTTGATGGAGTGCGCCAGACCGTGATGTTCCACGTCAAGTGTTATTTCGTCGGCTACCGCTTTCAATGCATCTGGGGCATTCCCCATAGCGACACCAAGTCCTGCAGAAGTGAGCAGGGGAATATCGTTCATTCCGTCTCCCACTGCCATAATTTCTTCGATTAGTATGCCATAGTGCTCTGCTACTGCCTCCAGTGCTTTTCCCTTTGATACCGTGGAAGAGACCACGTTTATGAAATCAATGTTTGTCAGGTGTGGTATATTCACCCGCGAGAGGTGGAACTCGCCCTTGAAATAATCCCAGAAACTATCTATCAGGGCATCATCTTCGGCATTTATCCGTATCAGATTCTCTTTTATGATGTTCTCTTGTTCTATGATGGTGTCGAAGTTGACCACGATGGGTGGTATATTCAGTATGTTCTGGTGAATGGCAGAGGCTTCGGTTTCTTTCTCGATGAAGTACCTGTCGGCGGTGGCTAGTTCCAGGTAAATTCCTTGTGAGCGGGTAAAGTCTATTGTTTCTTTCAGTGCTTGTTTGCTCAGTGGGGTGGAGAATATCTCTTTATCCCCATTGCCACTGCTTACAAGTGCACCGTTGCAGAAGATATGGTAGCCATCAAGGGAAAGCTGATTGATGACATTCTGGCAGGCGGAGCGCACCCTTCCTGTGGAGAGTGATATGCCTATCCTGCGGCACTGTAGCTCGGACAGGGCGTCTTTTACTTCTCTGGCTATGACTCCGTTCTTCCCCTCAAGTGTGCCATCGATATCAACTACCAGTAATTTATATTTAGAGCCGTTTTTCATAGGTTACTTAATACTCTTTTTTAAGCTCTAATGCAATAAGAAAGCCACAGGAGATTCCTCTTGGGACTCTTCTCCTGTGGCTTAATTTTCATCTCAACCATATTAAATTGATGAACCCTTCGCCCCCTACTCCTCCATTCTGACTATTAGCCAGATACCCTTCTCAATAAGGGTCTATTACAATTTGCGAGGAGCTTGGGAACCTTCGCTTTGCTCCTCGCTGGTGTTTCCAACCTCACGCATCCCAATTTATGCGCTCACCAGCAAGGAGCTTCTGTGAGGGAATTTCCACACACACAGCACAGACTGTCTTGTCACAGTAGTCCCCTCCTCTCGCTGATTTTCAGATTAGCTATCTAACCTGACAATTGCATTTTACCAAATTCGGGGCATTATGTCAAAAATGGGATATCTTCCCGGGTTTTTCAGGGGAAAGGGATTATCTCTATACTGTAATCCAGTATCTCTATCTCGAATCTGCTGTTAGCGATGAAATTCACCGCTTTAGACAGCACTTCGTTGGCGTGGCGTGCATCGTTACTGACGCAGGCTAATCCCAGTGTTGCCATCTGCCATTGATTAAGGTGGTCAACTTCTGCAATGGACACTTCGTAGTGATTCTTGACCTGAGCAATGATGGGTTTCAAGATTCCTCTCTTACCCTTCAGGGAGCGATTGCCCTGCAGTCGGAGCTCTATTTGGCACACGCCAACATTCATTTTTATCTCCTCGGATAGCGAGTAGTTTAACAGGCAAAGACTATGACATTTGATTCAGAACTGCAACCCTCTCTGGGAGGGCTGTCCTTTCGTTGACAGTGATATGGGGCTGGTGTAAACTAGCCGACAGTTGGTTTTTGAATAGTATGGGAGAGCCACGAGGGAAGGTGGCTCGTTCATTTTTTGAGGTCGCGGGAGCAAACAAATTGGGAAACCTGATGCGAAATTAGGGAGAGGGTGAAGTCAATGTTGAGAGAAACTGATCCCATGGTAGCCGATATCCTTGAGCGTGAAGAGGAGCGGCAGAGAAATAGCATTATCCTCATTGCTTCGGAAAATTACATTCCCCGTGATGTGATTGAGGCGGAGAGGTCTGTTCTTAGCAATAAATATGCCGAGGGTTATCCCGGTCGCCGTTACTATGGTGGTTGTGAAGTAGTGGACGCGGTGGAAGAGATTGCGGTGGAGCGGTTAAAGAAACTATTTGGCGCCGAGCATGCCAATGTCCAGCCGCACAGCGGCAGTCAGGCGAATATGGCGGTATATATGGCGCTGCTCAAACCGGGAGATACTGTCCTCAGTATGGAGTTGTCTCATGGCGGACATCTCACTCATGGCAGCCCTGTCAGTTTTTCGGGTAAGTTATATAACTTTGTCCACTATGGGGTTGACAGGGAGACTGAGGTTCTGGATTATGATGACATTGAGAGGTTGGCAATTGAGCATAAGCCTCGGCTTATAGTTGCTGGAGCCAGTTCCTATCCCAGGCTTATTGATTTTAAACGCCTTCGTGAGATAGCAGATTTGGTGGATGCGAAGCTTGTGGTTGATATTGCCCACATAGCTGGGATGGTGGCTGTAGGCGTGCATCCTTCGCCGCTGCCGTATGCTCAGGTGGTAACCTCTACCACTCATAAAACCATGAGGGGACCGCGCGGTGGATTTATTCTGTGTGAGAAGGAACTAGCGCGGCGGATAGATTCGGCCGTCTTTCCCGGAGTGCAGGGAGGTCCTTTAATGCACATTGTCGCTGCCAAGGCGGTGGCTTTCGAGTTGGCAATGAGACCCGAGTTTGAGATTTATCAGCAGGCAATAGTGGAAAACGCCCGGGTTTTGGCTGATGAACTCCGACGATTGGGATTGAGATTGGTGTCAGGTGGAACGGATAATCACCTGATGTTGATAGACCTGACGAGTATGGGGATGACAGGCAAGCCGGTGGAGGTGGCGCTGAACTCTGTGGGGATATGCCTCAACAGAAATGTTATTCCTTTTGATACCTGCCCGCCCAATATTGCCGGCGGTATTCGTCTGGGAACACCTGCAGTAACTAGTCGTGGGTTTGGCCCTTCAGAGATGAAGCAGATTGCTTCTCTAGTGTATGAGATTATCGCTAACATTGATGACGAAAAGGTCAAAGAGAGAGTGAGGCAGGAGGTTTCCGAGTTGTGTCTTCGTTTCCCTCTGCCAGAAGCACTGCTGCAGGATTGAATTATAGCTGTTATATGATTATAATGATGCGGGTATGATTTATTTCGGAGTGGAGAGGAAACGAAATTGCGTGATTATGAATTAACGGTAGTCGTCAGTCCGGATATTTCCGACGAGGATTTCCCTGCTACTATAGAGAAGGTAAGTCAGTTCATCTCTCGGGCTGGGGGGGAAGTTGGTGAAGTCAATCAATGAGGACGGCGACGGCTGGCTTATCCCATAAATCGCTTTGATGACGGCAATTATGTTCTCTTCACAGTGAAGCTGGAGCCGGGGGCTGTGGCTGAAGTGGAGAAAAACTTGATGATGTCGGAAGAGATATTACGTCACCTGGTGATTAAAAAAGAGAGTTAATATCTCTTGTTTGACATTCAGGAACAGGTTTGAGGAGTTATGACGATGGCTGGTTTGAATAAGGTGATGGTTATCGGCAATCTGGGTGCTGACCCTGATATGAGGTTCACCCCCAACGGGAATCCTGTGACCTCGTTTCGTGTTGCTGCTTCCAGTACACGTGTGGTGAATGGGGAGCGGCGGGATAACACGGAGTGGTTCAGCGTAGTTGCCTGGAACAAGCAGGCGGAAACATGCAACCAATTTCTGTCGAAAGGCAGTAAGGTTTACGTGGAGGGTCGGCTACAAACGCGTTCATGGGAAGGGCAGGATGGGAAAAAGAATTACCGAACTGAGGTAATAGCCAGCAGGGTCATCTTTCTCGATAAAGCGGGGACAGTTTCCTTACCCGGGGTAGAAGAGACTAATATAGAGGTGAACGGTGGTGAAATAACTGCCGAAGATCTTCCTTTCTAGTTTTGGTATGTAAATTTTAATAGCTCCGCCAGTGGCGGAAGAGGATGGAGTTTGAGGAACTGCAATGGCATATGAGAAAAAAAGAGGTGATGGGAAAGGGCGAAGTTTTAAGGGGAAGAAGCGATATATAGCCAGGAAAAAGGTCTGTGTCTTTTGTGTCGATGGGGCGCAGGACATAGATTATAAGAATGTGGCAAAGATGAGCCGTTATCTTTCCGACAGGGGCAAGATATTATCCCGACGCAGGACCGGGGTTTGTGCTAAACATCAGCGGTCTCTGGCTACGGCATTGAAGAGGGCGCGTCACCTGGCACTGCTTCCCTATACTGCGCCCTATGTACACAGGGCTGGGTCTGCTGTCCCCCGGCAATAGATGGAATTATATTTCCCTGTCGTTGGTGTGGCGGTATCTTTGTCTGGCAAATTAACCCTTCCCATAGAGCGTCGCTCTATTTTTAGGGTGTCCTTCCCTGCTGGAGTTCTAACAGATATCAGTATTTAGGCGGAGCATGTGTTTTGAGCAGGAATAAAAATAAAGCTGCTAACAAGAAGTCAAAATTGGTGCCAACCAAGCGGCAGTTGTCGAAATGGCAGAGTGAGGAGCGCAGGCGTCGTATTATACTGAGTGTGGTCGTTGCCGTTATCGTTTGCGTGGTGGGACTGGCGAGTTATAGCGTTTATGGCACTGAGGTCAAACCCTGGCATGAGACGGTGATACGGGTTAACGGTGATGAAGTTGATATGAGATATTATGTGACCGCGCTGCGCATTGCCCTGAATGGGAAAGAGGAAGCCCAGGAGATTCGCAGTATTATACCGACGCTGACTGACCAGATTGTGGAAAGTAAGCTGGTGGTTCAGTCTGCTGCGGAATACGGTATAACTGTTACTGCGGATGAGGTGTCGGGCAAAATACGTGAGATAACATTGGGGGCAAATGGGGTTGAGAACGGGAATGATGCTGACTTTGATAGCCTCTACAAGAAGCAACTTGATCGCTTTGACCTCTCCGATGCGGAATATAGAGATATCGTTCGGAATAGTATGTTGCAGGACAGGGTAGTGGATTATATCGGTGGTGATATTCCCGATGTTGCCCCTCAAATTCACCTGTACGTGATGCAGCTTGCGTCGGAAGAAGAGGCTCAGGATGCGCGGCAGCGTCTGGATAATGGCATAGAATTTGCCGAGATTGCCGCATCTGAATCTCTGGATCCCTCATCGGAAGCTGGTGGGGATGTTGGCTGGATAGTCAAAGGAATGATACCGGATATGGATGAGGTGGCTTTTTCTCTGGATATTGGTGAGGTAAGCGAGCCATTTCATCCTGAGAATGGCCAGGGATATTATCTTCTGAAGGTCTCGGAAAAGGATGAGGCGAAAGAACTCACCGATGCCCAGCATGATGTGCTACAGTCGCGTATTATGCTGTCGTGGATGAAGGAACAGAAGGATGCCAGTGATATTGAGATAATGATTGATGCTGATATGTATCCGTGGATAGAAAAACACGTTTATTAGGGGATAAGAGGGGGGAGATGAGAGGTAATGTCAGAGAGTGATAAAAAGGCAATCGGCATGGGTCTGCTGGGTGTAGGTGTGGTAGGTGGGGGGACTGCCAGTGCCCTTATGAGTAAAGAAAATACGCTTGCGTGGCAGATTGGCTGTCCGCTGTCGCTGAAAAAGGTATTGGTGCGAGACCTCTCTAAAAAGCGCCAGGTGGAAATACCTCCCGAAGTCATCACTACAGAGGTCAAAGATGTTCTGAATGACCCCGAGATAGAT
>JAGHDJ010000105.1 GCA_021159955.1 Dehalococcoidia bacterium | reverse complement strand
TCCGTCGGTAATGTAAACTCCTGCTATCTTTGCACCCTTCTTCATGCTGAATATAGCTCGTACCTCGGCATGTCCCTCAACGACCTCGGCGTATTCAGGCTCCAGCATACCGCTCATCGCTTTTTGTATGTCGTCTGTCAAATTATAGATAATATCGTAGCATCTGATATCAACTTTTTCTCTACTGGCCAGCTGTTTGGCGCCTGGCTCCGGCTTGGTATTAAAACCGACGATAATTCCTTTGGATGCCAGAGACAGCAGTACATCACCTTCGGTAATGCTGCCGCTGTCTGAGTGGATAATATTTATCTTGACCTGGTCTGTCCCCAGTTGCTTGAGAGAATTACGCACAGGTTCAATACTGCCACGGACATCTGTTTTGAGAATGATATTGAGCTCTTTTACCTCGCCCTTGAGAATCTGGGATGAAATGGAGCTCAAGCTTCTGCCTCTGCTGTCCTTCAAACTTTCTCTCTGTGAGGTTATTTTTTGTTGTGCTATCATTGTTCTTGCCCGCCGCTCGGTTGGTACTGAGGTGATGATGTCTCCAGCTTGAGGTGTCTTATCCAACCCCAGTATTTCGACTGGGGTTGATGGTCCCGCTGTCTTTATGGGCCTGCCCTTATCGTCAAACATTGCCTTGATTTTGCCGTGTGCTGCTCCGGCGACTACGATGTTGCCGAGTTTGAGAGTTCCTGATTGCACCAGGGTGGTAGCTTCCGGTCCGCGATTTTTATCCAGTTTGGCTTCAATGACCACGCCCTTAGCGTGTGCCTTAGGATCTGAGGTCAGTTCCAGCATCTCAGCGAGGATGAGTATATTTTCCAGTAAGTCGTCAATCCCCTTATTCTCTTTGGCTGAGACCAGAACACAAATTACATCTCCACCCCATTCCTCAATAAGTAATTCGTGGTCTGCGAGTTGCTGTTTAATGCGGTCTATATTGACGTCCGGCTTGTCGATTTTGTTTATGGCGACAATTATGGGTACCTCTGCTGCGCGGGAGTGGTTTATAGCTTCTATTGTCTGGGGCATTATTCCGTCATCGGCAGCAACTACCAACACAGTGATGTCTGTTACACGTGCTCCCCTTGCCCTCATAGCTGTAAAAGCCTGATGGCCAGGGGTATCAAGGAAGGTTATTTTATGCCCCTTGATTTCAGTTTGATAGGCGCCTATATGTTGAGTAATTCCACCAGCTTCCGTATCGATTACGTTTGCTTTGCGGATGGCATCCAGGAGGCGAGTTTTTCCATGGTCAACATGTCCCATAACAGTTACGACGGGGGGGCGTTTTTGTTGCAGTTCTTTTTCGCTGCCACCCGGCATGGTGAGAGTTTTCTTCCTTCTGAGACTTACTTCCCGCTTCGGTTTTGGATTGTAGCCCAGTTTTCTGCTCAACCCTGCGGCGATATCATAATCAATGCTCTGGTTGACATTTGCCATGATACCGTTTCTCATCAATTGTTTTACCACTGTTATAGGGGTGAGCTTCAATATTTCTGCCAGATGCTGGACAGTTAGAGAAAGGGGCAGCTCTATCTGTGGTGCCGCTGCTGTAGCTTCGTTCTGTGAGGATTTCTCCTCATTGTGCGAAGGAACGCTGTTACTCTCTGGTGAGCTTTTTAAGTTGTCAGGTGGCATCTTTTATCTCCTCTTTGGAAGATGATTTCAGAACTCTTCCGATGGTTATGATATGGTTAGATGCTTATCAATCATCTTTCACGTTGAGTAACATAGCTTTGCCTTGCTCTATGAGTGATGCTTTGTTCTCCTGGGATATTTTACCTCGCAGTGCTTGCTCCAACCGATTCTTTTTAAATGCATCTTCCCAGCATTTCCATTCTCGACACAGGTATGCACCACGCCCATTTAATTTTTCCTTCAGCTCTATTTTAGCACACCCATCCGTAGCGTATACCAGGCGGATTAGGTTTTGCTTATTTGTTGTTTTGCGGCAGGAGATGCAGGTGCGCTGCGGCATATGCACGGACCCGGAGTGGCGATTTTTCCTGTCACTTGTTGCCTGCATTTCTTGTGAGTGCTCCTCGTTGCATACTGTTATCGTCTTCTGAAATTGCTTTTCTTCTTCTTTTTGCCGGAACGGGGACCTCTGTCATCGGCTGGCATTATATCCTCTGCGAATCTAATCTCTGATTCTCCTAACACTGCCTCATTCTGTAGTGGAAGGGGAGGCAATACCTCTGTGATGGGTATGAGTTCCTCTTCCTCTATTTCTGGTGCTACTGGTTCTTCTTCCAGCTCCGTTAAGCTGTCGGGATAAAGCTCCCCAGTCTCTGTTGGAGCTATTTCTTCGCTTGCTTCTGCTGTGGCTGTTACTTCAACCTCTTCCACTTCTTCTGTGTCAGCTGGCGTAACAGTCGCCAATTCTTCTATCTCTTCTGTCTCTACTACTTCGCTGGTTTCTTTAAGAGTGGCTTCTGCCGCTGTGGCTAGTTCTTCTTCACCCAGCTTTTCTTGAAGGGCTGCTTTTTCTGCTTCAGCCATAGAAGTACTCTTAAGGTCTATATGCCATCCCGTTAGCTTGGCGGCGAGTCTGGCATTCTGTCCGTCTTTTCCTATGGCGAGAGAGAGCTGTCGATCAGGAACAGTTACTGTGGCTCTTTTCCATTCCTCGTTCAATTCGGCGTTCTCTACAGAAGCAGGACTCAAGGCATTGGTTACGAAAGCAGCAGGGTCTTTATCCCACTGTACAACGTCTATTTTCTCGCCGTTCATCTCGGCGACTATGTTTTGAATTCTGATACCGCGCAGACCGACGCAACAGCCGATCGGGTCGACGCCTTTTTGTAGCGTTGCCACAGCCACCTTACTCCGGAATCCTGCTTCGCGAGCTATGGCTTTTATCTCTATGGTTCCGTTTTGGATTTCTGGAACTTCCAGTTCAAAGAGTTTCTGCAGCAGGGCAGGGTGTGTCCGTGATACTATCAGTTGAGGTCTGTTGCCGGCAGAGAGTACTTCCAGAAGGTATATCTTGGTTCTCTGCCCGACCCTGTATCTCTCCCTCGGTATCTGTTCTGATGCGGGGAGTGTGGCTTCGACTCTACCCAGGTCAAGGATGACCTGGTTGTGGTCTATTTGCTGTATTATACCGCTGATAACAGTTCCCTCTTTGGGGTGATATTCGGCAAAGACCGCATCTTGCTCTGCTTCACGCAGGCGTTGCAGGACGACCTGCCTCGCCGTCTGGGCAGCAATCCTCCCCGCATTTTTAGGGGTGGATTCTATCGCCAAAGTGTCACCAATCTGGGCATCACTGTTAATTTTTTGTGCCTCACTCAGTGATATCTCTCGCTCCGGTTCTGTCACTTCATCTACGACCACCTTGTGGAGGTGGACCACAATTCCCC
>JAGHDJ010000013.1 GCA_021159955.1 Dehalococcoidia bacterium | reverse complement strand
CAACACCCACCGCCCGATACCGGAACGGCCATGCGTAGACATAACTGTCAGGTCTATATCATTATCCCTGATATAACTGACTATCTCTTTATCTGCTTTACCCACTAAGGCAGATGTATTAACCTTCACCCCTGTTTCTTCTCCAACCTTCTCTGCCATCTTATCGAGGTAATCCTGATATATGCTGACAAGCTTGCCATCAGGCACCACTGCGAGCAGTGTCACCTGTGAGCCAAGTTTTTCCGCAAGATCCTTGGCGCAGGGCAAGGCTTCCTCCGCTAGATCAGACCCGTCCAGTGTAACCATCATTTTTTCGTACATTTCAAGCCCCTCTCCCTCTAATCTCTACTACTGCACTAAAGTGCCTTTTGCGTGCCAGCGTTGTTAGAGAAAAATATATCCCCAAACTCCCCCGCCATCCTGCTGGCAGCGTGAAATCCGGTACAGTGAGATACCCCCAGATGCTCAAGCTCAAGCTTCTTAAGCTCTGTGATAGTCCATTCCAGCCGCTCATCGGATGCATTCATCAAATGCGTTCCTCCAATGACAGCTTTAACCTTTTCCACACCAGTTATCTCTCTGGCACGGTGTATAGTGTTAATTATACCCTTATGGGCACAGCCAGATATCACTATAAGTCCGCCGTCATCCTTTATCACCAGAGACAAATCATCATGCAAAGGATCACCCACAAATCTTTGCCCACCCCTGTCAGATTTTATCTGGAGAACAGGGTCTATCTGCTCATAGTCATTGCGCAGGGGAATCTCTCCTGTGGTCACAATGCTATCGGTTATCCAGACAGGCTCTCTGCTGGGGGCAAAAGAGGCTCCCAACCACTCCAGTTCTTCTCTCTTGAAGGGTATCCCTATATATCTGTGCTTGTCCTCCCCTTGAAGCAGGGCATACTTTACATCCCAGATATCGGGATGAGAGATTACCTGTACCGTCCCCTTCATTGCTCTCAATACAGAACGCAGTCCTCCAGTATGGTCGTAATGTCCGTGGCTGAGCACAATCTTATCTACGGAGGATAAATCTACATCCAGAGATGATGCATTATGCACTACAGTATCGGTCGCGCCGGTATCAAGTAAAACACGAAGTCCATCCACCTCCACCAGAATGCTCAAACCCCACTCTCCCAGCAATCCAATCCAAGAAGCAGTGTTTTCAGCAAGGGTAGTAATTCTGACATTCATACCCGATAACCTCTCTCTTCCTTACCAACATCACTCTCTTTTTATTATAACATATTATAAAAAAGCATTTTCTATATCATAATAAAGACGCGCAGCTTGCCATAAGACATTCATCCTCGCAACAGTATTCTTCCCCCCCCCACGCAGGTTAGCCCAGTTGACTATTACCCTGAGCCGCTTTCAGTAGACTTTGAGTGTATGGATGCGCCGGGCTGGCAAGAATGCCGCTTGACTGCCCCTCTTCAATAATCTTCCCACCCAACATTACCGCCATTCTGTCACTTATCTTTCTTGCTACGGCAATATCGTGGGTGATGAAGAGCATACTCAAACCTCGCTGCTCCTGTAAGTTGAGCAGCAGCTTCAATATCTTTGCCTGCACGCTGGAATCCAGAAACGAAGTTGGCTCATCTGCAATGAGCACCTGGGGATCCAACACCAGCGCCCTGGCTATAGTCACTCTCTGTAGTTCACCGCCGCTCAGATGGTGTGGATATTCCTCCAGAAAATCAGCCGAGGTCGACAATTCAACTTCCTCCAACACCTTCTTCACTCTGTTAATTCGTTTCGCCTCCGTTTCAATACCCTGTATGTCCAGAGGTTCCTTAACAGCCTCCAGCACGGATAACCGATGACTGAGAGCTTCACCGGGTTTCTGGAAAATCATCTGCACCCTTCTGTAAAAATCCTTTCCCCGCCTACTGACCTTTTCCCCCTCAAGATAAACATCCCCCGCATCGGCTTTGATAATACCCGTTATTGCTTTAGCCAGTGTCGTCTTGCCAGATCCACTCTGCCCCACCAGCGCCAGCGTTCCCCCTCCATCGATGACCAGGCTCACGTTATCCACTGCCTTCACCGAGCCGAACGACTTACTCATCCCTTTCACTGACAGGGCAGGAATAATGCCCCCGCGATGACAGGCGATCAGGCGCTCTCGATACTTAACCAAGAGCGGGACTTCCCTTCGGCATATCTCTATTGCCTGAGTGCAGCGAGGATGAAAAGGACATCCGGAAACACCGCGGGTCATCCTTCCCTTTATCCCTTGCAAATCCTTCCCCGTTGCCATACCGGGATAAGAACGCAGCAGTGCCCTGGTATAGGGATGCCTCGGGTTGTAGAGCACCGCGGGAGTTGCTCCCCTCTCCACTATCCTTCCCCCATACATCGTGGCAATACTGGTAGCAAGATTGGCAGCAGCGGTAATATCGTGCGTGACCACCAGTATAGTTCGCCCCCTGCCCATACGCTTCAGCAACTCCATCATCTCAAGTCTCGACACGGCATCAAGGGAAGAGAGGGGTTCATCCAAGATTATCAGCTCTGGCTCGTTTGCCCAAGCCATAGCTACCAGAGCCCTCTGTTGCTCCCCTCCGCTTAGCTGGTAGGGATAGGCGTAAAACTTATCACTGGAGAGCCCTGCCTCAGACAGCAACTGTGATGCCCTCTGTTCCGCTTCTTCTTTATTCTTCAAGCGATGTTCTACCATCGGCTCAAGAACCTGTCCCAACACGGTATGAACCGGATTAAGAACATCCTCATCATTCTGAAAGACCATGGCGATGCGGTTCCAGCGCAGTTCTCTCATCTCGTCTTTAGAGAGGGAAAGTAAATCCACACCGTCAAAGGCAATCCTGCCGCGGGCATTGCCATTCAGGAGCCCCATTATGCTCAATCCGAGAGTGGTCTTACCGGCACCGGATTCTCCGATTATGGCAAGGGTCTCCCCCGCCTTGACCTCCAGGTCTATCCCGTTAAGTATCCTCTCCGAATCATAACTGACATTCAATCCCTCTATTCTAAGCACCAGCTTCACCCCTCAACCTGGGATCCAATACTGGCTCAAAAGCATGTCCGATAAAGGTGATAGAGAGAACCGTTAGCGACAATGCCACTCCCGGAGGAATAAGACACCACCGCCAGACATCCAGATAACAGAAGCCCAGAGCATCGTGCATCATCATCCCCCAACTGATAATAGAGGGATCCGCTATTCCAAGAAAAGCAAGCCCTGCCTCCATAAAAATCGCCCTGCGTGCGGCATAAACGAACTGAACCAGTAGAATGGGACCCAGGTCTGGTATGATGTGACGAAATATGAGATAGAAATTACTCGCTCCAAACGATTTAGCCGCTGCTACATGCATCTCCTCCTTCAGCACCAAGGTCTGTGCCCGCACTACCCGAGCACCAAACTGCCAGCCCAACAGAGATAAGATGACGATGATATACCCAATACCCGGCTTGATATAAGCCGCCAGTAGAACCAGCACGATGACCACAGGGATAACGATGAGGGCATCAACTATCCTCATCACTATGCGATCATATCTGTCTCCAACGAGAGCTGCAGAAGCACCGATGAGAGCACTCAGCAGCACAGAGAAGACAGCGACAGAGAACCCAACCAGAAGCGAGGTCCTGGCTCCATAAGCTAGTTGGCTCCAGATATCCTGCCCCACGTGGTTGGTGCCCAGCCAATGCTCCAGAGAGGGAGACTCAAAGGCAGAAGCAGTTTGACCGCTGGGCTCATAGCGCACCAGCAGGGGAGCAAAAATAGCCAGAATCAGCACCAGGACAATAAGGACTATCCCCACCCTGCCAAGACTGCTCCGCTTTAATTCCCGTTTGGGACTAATGTGCATAGCTCGCCCTCGGGTCAAGTTTGGGATAGGTTAAGTCGACCAGTAGATTAGCCACCAGAACAAAGACCGCCACCATCAGCAGTACCCCCTGCAGCACGGGATAATCGCGTGCAAGCAGAGCCTCATAAGTGAGATACCCCAACCCTGGATAGGCAAAGACCATCTCCACAAAGAGCGCTCCCGTCACCAATCTACCCAGCCACATCCCCGTTCTGGTAAATACCGGGAGCATAGAATTCCTGCCCGCGTGATGGTATCTTATTTGAGAGTCAGACAATCCCTTCGCCCTCGCAGTGAGTATATATGGTTCCTGCATTACCGTTATCATAGTGTTTCTGGTCAAGAGATAACTGCCACCGATATGACACAGTGTGAGGGATGCCAGCGGCAGCAGGAGGTGTTTTAAGATATCCAGTGATAGAGCCAGCCCCGATAGCTCGGCATAAGGCGTCAATGCCCCTGCCAGAGGTAACAGACCAAGAGTCACACCGAAGACAAGAAGGAGAACTATCCCCAGAAAGAAATCGGGGAACCCGCCCAATGCCATCAATCCGGTGAGCAGGGATTTATCGAGCTTGCGCCCACGCCTCCAGCCGGATTCAATCCCCAGCACCACCCCAAGGACAGTGGAGAGCACCAGAGACGAGCCAACCAGTAAGCATGTCCATGGCAAGCGCCCAAGGATAACCTCCGACACAGGAGCATTGTAGTAATATGAGTGCCCCAGGTCACCCCTGAGCAGCCCCCAGAAATACGCTCCGAGCTGACTCCAGATGGGCTCATCGAGAGCAAATCGCTCCACGAGGTGAGCCTTCAGCTCTGGAGTCATCTGTATCAGGGCGTCTTCGCCATATATCGCCATCAACGGGTCTCCTGGCATCATCCTAGGCAGAAGGAAATTAAGAGCCAGGATGAAGACCAGTGCTATCCCGTATGTTGCCATATTTCGCTTGTTTATCATTAGGTCTCTTTCGACCTCTCAAGAGGAAAGGTTAGCAAACTCCCTATGTATCTGCTTCATCCAGTCTGATTCCCTTACCTCATCCTTAGCATAATAGCTAGGCACATAGGGTTTAATGTCCAGCACAGGGCTGCCGTCAACGGCATCCAACCCCTCTACTCTCAATATATTCCCCTTCCGCTCCAGTAATCGCACCGCCATTACCAGGATGGAATTCGGTCGAATGGGGCTGCAGGTAGCAAAAAGTCCCACCATCGGAAAAGCCCCTCTTCCCATAGGGTGCACCTTCATCGGAACACGGCTCTCAGGGGGAACAAGGTGAGGCCAGTAAAGGACCAACAGGTGAGAAAACTCCTCTATGCCATCAAGCATGTCAGTCAAATCACTATTAAGCACCAGTTCTGATACCCCGCTCTTCTCCGCCTTTGAAGCCTCTAATTTCCCTCGCCATTTCAAGTCACGAGAGCCGGCAACCAGGCTTAGTTCTTTTATCTCGCTCCTCACCACCCCCACGGGTTTTAATTTTATCTCAGATGAGGTCTCACCTTTAGATTCTTTTCCTGGCACTTCCAGTCCTCCTCGCTCCTATTTATCCTCACATTGCATAAAAGCCAGCTTATTCAGAGCAATAGGTATACCAGATGCAACACCACCGGGGGTATAAAATATAGCCACCCTGCTATTGTGCGCCGAATACCAGTTGGGATAATAGAGAGTCAGCGCAGGGAGGACATCAGCATAGACCGCCTGTATTTGCTGTACTAGTTCTTTTCTCTTTACGGGATTCATCTCCTGCCGCTGTTCTTCCAGAAGCTGATTCAATATCTCGTTCTTCTCATAGCGCGCACTGTTAAACCCACTCCCTGTGATTACCTTATTCAGAATTGAAGGCTCGTAAAGCCCTCCGTGGCCATAAACCGAGAGGTCGAAATCCCAAGCATCAACCCTGGAATCAAGGGATTTACCCTCCAGACACCTGAGTTCAATTTTTATCCCTATACTCTCTAACTGCTGTTGGATGAACTCTCCAACCTCAACAAATCCATACCGGGATTGAGTGAGCAGTTCCAACTCCAGAGGCTCTCCATCCTTAACGAACCAGCCATCCTCCAGTTGGTATCCCATTCCCTCCAGTAACTCACGAGCTTTCTCAGGATTGTAAGCATACTGTTCTATATTGGGATTATACCACTCGCTATCAGGGGGTATCATTCCCGCGCTGCCAGCAGCACCATGCCCCCTCTGAGTAATCTCCACCAGCCCATCCCGGTCTATGGCATAAGCCAGAGCCTGGCGGAATTCCCTCGTGGAGAGGGGCTCCTTATTGTGATTTATGGTGAGCTTGGCATTCCAGCCGCGTGGCGCCATCACCACAGCAAAGCCCTCTTTCTCCATTTCCCCGACGATGTCGGGAGAAACACCCCCATAGTCTACACTACCTTCTTTCAGGGCAGCCGGTATCATCTGCTCGCCTATCTTTACCAGCTTTAGCTCTTCTACTGCCGGCTTGCCCAGATAATAGTCGGGAAAAGCCTTATAGAGATATGTGCCGTGTTCTTTGCTGTAATCAACGAGCATATAGGGACCCGTCCCCACAACTGCCTTTGCATCGGTGAATTCTTCAGGTACAACCACCTCCTCCCAGATATGCTGCGGCAACATCACCAAAGTTCCAGCAATATCATTAAGGAAGGGAGCATATAACTGCTCTAAGGATATCTTGATGGTATAGTCGTCTATTATCTCAGTCTCCCTTATGCCGCTGGGTCCTATCAAGGTGGTAAAAGGCATCGGGTGCTCCTTGACGTATTCAACCGTGAAAGCTACATCTTCCGCGGTGAACTTCTCGCCATCATGCCAAGTAACATTATCTCGCAACTTAAATACATAGGCGTTCTCATCCTCCAGATACTGCCACTCTTCCGCCAGCGCCGGCACGAATTTTCCCATTTCATCTTTCCAGACGAGGGTATCAAAGACGAAGCTCATCCTGATATATCCCGGACCCCTTGAATAGTGGGTGTAAGGGGAAGGATAACCCCAATCGCCCGTAGAGTCGGCAATGGTGTATGAAACAGGTTGAGAGGGAGCAGGCTTTTCATCTACTGTTGCGACCGCAGTCGGTGTAGACCTCGCCTCCTCGCTATCCCCCAACACTGGACTGGAGGTTGCTTGTCCCTGCGGTGTATCCTCGTCAACCTCATCGGTACAGCCTGCTATCAGCACTCCTCCCAGAACTAAGAATAAAACTAATCCTATCACTACGGTTCTTTTCAAGATTCCTTTAAGCATTCACGTTTCCTTTTCAATTTGGTCGTTTATATTTATTGCAACTAATTGCAACAGGATACTAAAATTTTTTATCCTTCTCTGAACAGCCCACCACCACTATCCATTATCTCGCCTTAAACACATACCATCCCCTGAAAGCTGATAATATTCCCGCCCGGAGCATGGGATGCAAACAGGTTTCCCGGACTTCATTCTCACACGAGGTTCCATCACATCTTCGCCGCAGACAGAGCATTTCACGCTGGTAAAGATACGGGCATAGCTGGGGATATCCGCTTTAACCTTTCGCACTTCAAACAATTCGGCATCGGGAATGTCCAGCATATCGAATCCTACCCGCTTCCACTCCTCCATCAATCTCGTTCTATCACTCTCACTTCCTTTGCGTTCTGCTACCACCGCCTGGAACAGGCGCATCGTCTCCGGCTCACGCTCATTGAGAAACTCACCTTTTAGTTTCACCGACACCCTGACTCCCTTCCCATTCCTGCGAGCCACCGTTACCGCGGTCTTCCCGTAGTCGCGATAGATAAGAGAATTATTGCCGAAGGTGCAACCGGTCACAACTTGTATCCCATCGCTAAAGCAACTATTGGTCTCCACAATAGCGACAACATCCTCCATGCCAGCAGAGTTAACTCTCAGTTCGGTAACCGCCCGCCATCCAGCTTTCACACCGACAGCCAAAAAGGGACAAAAATGGCCATGAATTTCTCCCGCTTTTTTCATTAATTTTACTAAAGCTCCTGCCTCTACTAATTCTCCTATCCCGCTTCTGGGACCTCGAGCCGAGGTGTACTCCATCTAATAAATTGCCCCCGTTTCTCTCAGTGATTGCAATTACTTGCAACAAACTTAGACAGTGTAGCGCCTCCATAATGTACTGTCAATCAAAGTAAGCCTGTTGTGAAAGACCAACGACAGTGCCAGGACCGAAAGAAAAAAGGGGCAAAAAAGAACTTGACGGATACTTGGCAGTTACGCTATTCTAGAGACCTTGTGATTTGTTTCCCTGTCACAATGTGTCACATCCTGACTGGAGATATAAAATGCCCGAATGGTCCGCCAAAGAAGTCTGGGAAACTGCACTGGGAGAGCTGCAACTTCAGGTCAATGAAGCAAACTACGACACCTGGCTTAGAAATACTAATGGCATAGATTATCACGATAACCACTTCACGGTAGGAGTACCAAGCATCTTCGTCGCCGAGTGGTTGGGAAAGCGTCAGCGCTCGCTAATTAGAAAAACCCTCATAGGAATCATCGGACAGAAGGGGCTCAAACTCCAGTTCAAGGTCGTGCAGGGAGAAACAGATACTCTCACAGCACAGAACAGCCCACTAACAACCATCAACAGTGAGTCCCCCCTCCCACTCAACCACGACACCTATTACGCCCCACGCCCTCACTTCAACCCGCGCTATACCTTCAACTCCTTTGTCGTGGGCAGTTCCAACCGTATGGCTTATGCCGCAGCACTGGGAGTTGCAGAGAGTCCAGGTAACACCTACAACCCCCTCTTTATCTACGGCGGAGTCGGACGGGGCAAAACCCACCTGATGCACGCCATAGGACATCTCTTCTCCAACGGCAATAAGGGAGCGCGCGTAGTCTATGCCAGTGGCGAGCAGTTTACCAACCAGTTCATAAGCTCCATAAGAGACCGCACCACCGATGAGTTCCGTAATAAATTCCGCAACGTAGACCTGCTGATGCTAGACGATATCCAGTTTATCAGTGGTAAAGAACAGACTCAGGAAGGATTTTTCCACACCTTCAACGAACTACACAATACTAACAAACAGATAGTCCTCACCAGCGACAGACCGCCCAAAGCGATGGCTCTGTTGGAAGAGCGGTTACGTTCCCGTTTTGAATGGGGATTATTGACGGATATACAACCTCCAGACCTTGAAACTCGCACGGCTATCCTCCAATGCAAAGCAGAAAGCCAGGGAACACCTATACCACCGGATGTGATAGATTTCCTGGCACACCGCATTCAAAGTAATATTCGGGAACTGGAGGGCTCACTTAACCGGATAGTTGCCTGCTCCCGCCTCACCAGAGTGCCCCTCAGCACAGAGATGGCAGAGGAAGTCCTGAGCGATATGACCACCGAGAATGCACGACGTTCTCCTCCAGATGCCAAGACTATAATAGCGACAGTGTCAAAATACTTTGATTTACTTCCATCAGATCTGGAGGGTAAAAAGCGCGACAAACACACGGTAATGGCACGGCAGATAGCGATGTATCTCCTGCGAGAGGAAACCCGTCTCTCTATGTCTGAGATAGGGCGGTTACTCGGTGGCAAAGACCACTCTACCGTTGTCCATGGTTATCAGAAGATGACATCAAATATCAATGCCGAGTCCCGCTTACGCAGAGATGTACTGACCATCAGAGAAACTCTCTATTCTAAAGACCACAGAAATTAATAAGAGTAATCTTTCCACCGAGATAAACATAAAGTTGTGGATAAGTGCCCTCTTTTTGGGGATAACCGTTATGTCTGGTGGATAAGTGTTCCTTTATTATGTAACCACCGTAGATACAGCCTTTTCTTCAACAACTCCCTTTAACCCTCCACCATTCATTCACAATTCCTCCACCTCACCACTAAGACTAAATTCACAAATTCGCAGGTATTATTACTTATTATTATTCAAACTAACACTTTTTTTCTCCTAAGTGAGCTTTAACTAAATAATATTACATCATCTAAAGATATGCGTTATACT
>JAGHDJ010000100.1 GCA_021159955.1 Dehalococcoidia bacterium | reverse complement strand
GGGAGTGTTGCCGATAAGGTGACGCGCGAGACACATAAACCTATCATAGTTATAAAGGCTAAGGATGGGGGTGCAGTTGTTGCCGGCAAAGAGTCCTGTGGCAAGATACTTGTCCCTCTTGATGGATCCAAAGAGGGGGAAGCGGCTTTGCCTTATGTTGCAGAGATGGCGGATAAGGTAGGCGGTGAGCTTGTTTTGCTCCGTGTGGTGGAGAATGAGAGTCATTTTGTCTCTGCAGGAGAGGCTTTTAGCCAGATTCCATATACGGAAGAGGAGATGGAGCCGCTGAGAGAAGAAGCAAGACTGTATCTGGCTGAGATGGTTGCAGGATTGAATAAAAGAGGCATAAATGTCAGAGCAGAGAGACTGGAGGGCGATCCTGCGGATGAAATAATAGCTTTTGCCGAAGAGACTGGAGTTGATATGGTTGCTATGTCGACGCATGGTCGCTCTGGATTTGATCGCTGGACAATGGGTAGTGTCGCCACCAAGATCGTCCATGCGGGATGCACCAAGGTGATGTTGGTTAGGGTAAAAGAACCTGATTAGAGGTTGTCATTGTAAGAACTTTGCAATTTCAAAAATAGATAGATGGGGGAAGAAAGGGGTAAGAGATGTACCAGAAGATTGTGGTTCCCGTAGATGGTTCGGAATTGGCTGAGGGGGTATTGTCCCAAGTGGCAACTATGACTGAGGGATGCTCTCAGGGTGAGGTTGTGTTTCTCCGCATAGTTGAGAGAGTGAGCGCTCCTGTTAATGGAGGTTATTATGCGCTTGGCAAAGCAAGCTGGCTAAAAGTAGAGGAAGACGCGAGAGCTAGAGCCGAAGAGTATATGAAGGATCTAAAGGGCAGGGTAGACTATGGCAGAGTGAAGGTGAGTTGTGAGGTTATCGCGGAAGTCGCATCGAGGGATGTTGCTGATCAGATAGCAGCTTATGTTAAGAAGAGCGGAGCAGACCTGGTTGTTATATCCACACACGGCCGCTCCGGAATAAGCCGCTGGGCATGGGGCAGTGTTGCAGATCGTCTTCTGCGTTCTATCTCTGTTCCCGTCCTGATGGTGCGTGCCGCAGGCTGCACAGAAGGAGTTTAGTGGTTTAGTAATAAAATCATTCTGAATTAATAAATGAAGCCGCAGGGTATAATCAATCCTGCGGCTTCGTTTATAGGTGTTCTTGACAGATATTCTGCTATAGTATAATATAAGTATTCGCTAATATACTTATATTATGGACATTTTAGACTCTATTCAAGAAAAGACTGAAGAGCAGGCGGCAGTGTTCAGTCTCCTTGCCGACTCAACCAGACTTAAGCTGGTGAAGTTGCTTTGCTATAAGTATGGACGTGAAGCTCTCTGTGTCAATGCCCTCGCCTCTTTTCTGGGGGTAACCCAATCCGCTGTTTCTCAGCACCTGCGAGTGCTCAAGGCTGCGGGTTTGGTCAAGGGTCGCAGATGTGGTTGTCGTGTGCACTATTTTATTGAACCGGAGGCTCTGGAGCGTTACCGTGGTCTCATGGCTCTGGCATTAAATGTGCAAGACGCGGACGGAGAGAAATTATGGCAGAAACACTGTCCGAACATGCAGAAGGATGATGGACAACTGCGGCAGAGTGATAAGGGAGGAGAGGAATCTCATAGCTGAGCTCAAGGAAAAGGCTTGAGTTTGTGGTTATCACTGATTGTCATGAGCTCATCTGACAATGTAGAGAAACAGACAGTGCAATGAATTATTTATATATAGTAACCGGAATAGCGGTAATTGTTTCGGTTATTGCGAATCGCGAGAAGACCCGCAAGGCATTTGAGATAGCGCGCGAAAGGGTCGTAAAGATTGCGCCTGCCTTTGTAGCTATGCTCGTTCTCGTTTCTGTCGTCCTTTTCCTGGTGCCGGATGAAGCCATTTCGTGTTATCTCGGCGCTGACAGCAGTTTTCAGGCTCTCCTGCTCGCTTCGCTCATCGGCTCCATAATTTTGATGCCGGGATTCATAGCGTTCCCGTTGTGCGGCATTCTTTTGACTAAGGGAGTGCTGTATATGGTACTGTCGGCCTTCACCACTACGTTGATGACAGTGGGAATACTCACTTCCCCGATAGAAAAAGAGTATTTCGGAGCGAGGGTGACCATAATCAGGAATGCTACGTGTTTTGCGATAGCCATTGTTGTTGCTCTGATAACGGGCATCGCCTTCGGGGAGCTTTTCTGATGAAGAAAAACAGGGGTAAAAACAGTCAGGGCGAACGGGATACGAAGAAGAAGTGGAGCAAAATTATCAAGATAGCAGGCATATCGGGTTATGCTGTTTTTTTAATTGTTTCCTGGATGGTGGGATTTGAGCCAGGGAAGGAAATCAGTTATAATTTCGGCTCTTTTTCCCTTGATATGCTCAAAGTGCTGCCCTGCGCTTTTATTCTGATAGGGTTATTTGAGGTATGGGTGAAGAAAGAAATGGTTGAGAGGCACTTTGGTGAGGAGTCTGGTGTCAAGGGTTATCTGTGGGGGATATTGCTTGCGGGCACTGTAGTCGGTGGTCTGTATGTGGTTTTTCCCGTCGCCTATTCTCTGTATAGCAAAGGGGCGAAACTCAGCGTTATCTTTACCTATATGGGAGCTACGGCAATTTGCAGAATCCCGATGACGATATTCGAGGCATCTTATATGGGTCTCAAGTTCACTATAATTAGATTGTGTGTTTCTCTCCCCTTGGTGATAGTGACTTCAGTATTGCTGGGAAATTATCTGACGAAGCGGAACTACGAAATTATGAAGGGGAAGTAAGTCTGGGGGAGACGGTTCTTTTGTCGGGTGAATATAAGTACCAGGATGGTGCCGAGGGTGGGACTCGAACCCACAAGGGATAAACTCCCAACGGATTTTAAGTCCGTCGCGTCTGCCAATTCCGCCACCCCGGCCCGAAGAGCTGGATTTGAGGCGAACAGCGGGTAAATATGGTTCGCCGTCAATTATTGGAGGCGACGGGCGGATTCGAACCGCCGAATAGGGATTTTGCAGACCCCCGCCTTAACCACTTGGCCACGTCGCCCTGATACACTTGGAAAGTATAATGCCCCTTCGAGTAGAATTTTTATTGGAGCGGAAGACGAGATTCGAACTCGCGACCTTCTCCTTGGCAAGGAGACGTTCTACCACTGAACTACTTCCGCGTATTTCAACATACACTATTGGTGCCGAGGAGGAGATTTGAACTCCTACGAGCTTGCGCTCACTGCCCCCTCAAGACAGCGTGTCTACCGATTCCACCACCTCGGCTCGCATTCGTTGCTGGGGATTTCTTTCTATTCCCCCTCGACCCTTGTCAAGATTAAAACTGGCAGGAGTGGGAGGATTCGAACCCCCGACCGACGGTTTTGGAGACCGTTGCTCTACCAGACTGAGCTACACTCCTGAGTGTCAATCCCTTTTTTGGTTGGGGAGTTAACCCTCCTGCTCGATTGCGAAGGTATTGTAGGGGAAATAGAGGGGAAAATCAACCACGGCGGTTCTGACACTGTACATAACGGTTGGTAATTTTCGTGTAGGAATGGATTAGAGATGGTACCCCTGGGGCGATTCGAACGCCCGACACACGGTTTAGGAAACCGTTGCTCTATCCATCTGAGCTACAGGGGCATAAATTCCGCTGTCTTTTTTGGTGGAGATAGGGGGATTCGAACCCCCAACCTCTGCGATGCGAACGCAGCGCTCTCCCAACTGAGCTATATCCCCGCGAGGACACAGGAGATTATAAGCAGGGCTTCTGAAGGGTGTCAAGATGAGTTGTCCATGAACATTGTTCTCTATTGTCCATTTACTATTGGTGGATTGAAGGATATACTTGTTTGAGAGGAGAGTGTGTTGGAGATGATAAGGGATAACATTCGTAAATTACTGGAAGAATTACCACCCGGGGTGGAGCTGGTGGCTGCTGCCAAGACGAGAACTCCTGATGAGGTTCTTAGTGCATTGGATGCGGGGGTTGGGATAATCGGGGAGAACTATATTCAGGAAGCAGTAGAGGCAGCAGGGGTAGTAGGGGGCAGGGCAAAGATGCATTTCATTGGTCATTTGCAGAAGAACAAGGTGAAGAGGGCGGTGGAGCTGTTTGATATGATTGAAACCGTGGATTCTTTGTCTCTGGCACAGGAGATAGACAAGCATTGCCGCAGGAGAGGCAAGGTTATGTCTATCCTGATAGAGATAAACAGCGGTCGGGAAGCGCAGAAGTTTGGTGTCTTTCCCGAAGATGCCATAGAGTTGATAAAGAGTATTTCGCTCCTGGAAAATGTTGGAATAAAGGGACTTATGACTATGGGCCCTCGTTTTGGCAGTCCTGAGGAAGCAAGGCCATACTTCATCGAAACGAAGAAATTGTATGACCATATCAAGGTACTTGATATCCCCGGGGTTGAGATGAAATCACTTTCTATGGGAATGAGTAATTCTTATCAGGTTGCCGTGGAAGAGGGGGCAAACATCATCAGGGTGGGAACCATGATATTTGGTGAACGGGAAGGTTAAGGGAGTTGGACTCTCAAGGGCTCTGTTTTTAAAGCCATTTACGGCGGCGGAAGAAGGTTATGGTAAGAATCAGGAGGACAACCATAATGCCCAGGAGAAGGGGCAATCCGAGGGTATTGTCTTCTAATGGTAGCGGTATGTTCATCCCGTAGATGCCTGTTATTATCACCAGTGGGCTGACGGCTGTGGCGAGGATTGCCATAATGCGCATCACTTCCTGTATTCTGTGTGATGCCAGCCAGTTACTGCTATCGCTCAGAATATCTACCACTTCGCGGTAATCCTTCAACAAATCCCAGATTCTGTCCAGATGGTCGCCGATATTACCAAAATAGATGTCAAGCTCTTCATCTTTATCCTTCTTAAGGAACTGCCAGTGCTTCGACTCCAGAGAGTCTAGAATTTCTATCTGGGGACGAATTATGCGGCGGAAGGCGATGATATTGCGTCGGATCAACAGTGTTTCCTTTACTGTTTGAGGGGTGGCTTCATTGAATACCCGGTCTTCTATATTTTCCAGATTTTCGTTGATTTTGTTGAGTATGGGGAAGCAATAGTCCACCAGTCTGTCGATTATGGTGTAGAGGAGATGCCCCGAACTGCGAGACATATATTCCTCGCGGGCACTCTCGTTGATTTGGCAGTCGTTGAAGAGATTAGCCAGAGGTTTGAGTTCTCCCGAGTGCACGCTCACTAGATAATCTTTGCCTGTGAACAGGGATACCTGGCAGGGCGTCATCACGCGGGTTCTTTTATGGAAACGAGGGAAGTGCAGAACGAGGAAAATGTAGTCGTCATACTCGTCTATCTTGGGGCGCTGGATGTGACTGAAGCAATCTTCCAGGTCCAGGACGTGGAAGGGGTAGTTCTGTGATAGGTATTCGATGTCTGCAAGGGCGGGATTTTCGACGTTGACCCAAGTCAGCCCTTTGTGCTTTACTACTTCTATGTGGAGATTATTCTGCTCTGCGGCGGGAGAGGATTTTGCACTCATTTCACCATCCTTGAGCCTTGCGTATCGAGTTCAGCTGCACCTAAGCTGGGCATGCTGTCGTAATTCTATCACAACCTGTGGTGCACGTCTATCAGAGAGGTGAATTGGTATATGGATGGAAAGCCGGCATATGTGAGCGGAAGCGGCGGAAAATACGGAGGATTAGTCTTCCCGGATTGTTATTGTGATGATGGTGTCTCCTTTGAAGGTAGGCCCGTGGCTGGGATCTCGTGGAGTAAGGGAGCGTAAGACATCCATGCCCTCTATTACCTGTCCGAATACTGAGTGTTTGCCGTCCAGGAAGGGTGTTGGTATGTAAGTAATAAAAAACTGGCTGCCGTTGGTGTTTGCCCCCGCATTTGCCATAGACAGGGCTCCCTCTCCGTGCCCATGTATACTGAATTCATCCTCAAATCTATATCCAGGGCCTCCCATTCCGGTTCCTGTGGGGTCTCCTCCCTGTGCCATGAATCCAGGGATAACCCGGTGAAAAGTGCACCCGTCATAAAAACCATCGCGGCTGAGAAAAACAAAATTATTAACCGTCTTTGGGGCTTCCTTGGCGAACAGTTCCAGCACGATGTTCCCCTTTTCTGTTTCTATGGTGGCGGTGTAGTGCTTGTTGGGGTTGATAGTCATAGGAGGAGGAGCGCTGTAGGTCTTTGTCTTGGGCATAGTTGTAGGATCAGGCGAAGGGGTGGGAGTGGGAGGGGATGTGGGGTCGGGGGAGGGAG
>JAGHDJ010000102.1 GCA_021159955.1 Dehalococcoidia bacterium | reverse complement strand
TTTCTATACTCACAAGCCAGATATAGTGCTTCTGGATGTGGTGATGCCAGGGATGGATGGATGGCAAACCTGCACCCGTATCCGTGATGTCTCCGATGTTCCCATTGTTATGCTCACCGGCCAGCGGAAGGCTGAAGAAGACATAATTCGAGGGCTTGATTATGGTGCTGATGAATATATGGTTAAGCCTGTGGGCAATAAGGAATTAGCAGCGAGGGTGCAGGCGGTGCTGCGCCGTGCTGATTTACCTTCAACGCTGGACAAGGAACAGAAAGCCTCTTATAGTGATGATTATCTGACGGTTAATATTAACGACCATAAGGTTTTCCTTAATGGGGAACGAGTTAAGTTAACGCCAACGGAGTTCCGTCTGCTAGCGCTGCTGGTGCAGAACGCTGGTCGTGTTATCACTCACAGACAGGTGCTGGAAAGGGTGTGGGGTTGGGAGTATGTTGATGACCTGGATCATGTGCGCGTCTACATCTGGCACCTGCGTCAGAAAATAGAGGTAGATCCGGCTAATCCCCGATATATTTTAAGTGAATCCGGGGTAGGATACTATTTTCAAAAGGCTGGTACTGATTGAGATTTACCTTGACCAGCTAACGGCGTTCGTTATCACCCATAACAAGGTTGTTTGCCGTAACTCCGTTTCCGATGATACAGTTATTTCCCAGGATGGAGTTTTTCACAGTGCTGTGTTGACCGACATAGACATTCTGCCATAGAATGGAGTTCTCAATTATCGCCCCATCGCCTATGTGGCACCCCTTTCCCAGAACTGTGATATTCTTTATTTCACTGTCTCGCTCGGCAACACAGTTGTCGCCTATTATTACCTTATTACCGATGCGTGCTGTTGAATGAATGGATGCTTTACTTCTATTGTTCCTGCTATTGACTTCTGTATCGACAGTTGCGATATTTCTACATTTACCACCGAGCAGGTCTTGGTGCAACTGGAGATATTTAGAAGGAGTGCCTGTATCTAACCAGTATCCCTCAGGAGATGGATAACCAGTCAGAAGTTCCTCTTTCTCAAGGAGCAGAGGGAAAAGGTGGTGTTCAAACATAAAAGGGGTGTTGTGCGGGATGTATTCCAGCACTCCAGGTTCCAGAATATATGTTCCCGCATTTATCATATTAGACTTTATTGTTCCTGGCTTTGGTTTTTCCACGAATCTTTGAATCTTGTGCTGTTTGTCAGTTTCTACTACGCCGAACGCCGAAGGATCATCTACTGGTGTTAGTGCAATGGTGGCTGTTGCCCGTTGCTCCCTGTGAAATCTCAGCATCGCAGTGAGATCCATGTCGGTAAAGATATCACCATTGAAGACAAAGAAGGTATCGTTAAGGTGCTCTGCGGCATTCTTTACTGCCCCCGCTGTCCCCAGTGGAGATGTCTCCATGACATAGGTGAGTTGTATTCCCATTTTTTCGCCATATCCGAAGTAATCCCTTATCTGGTCGGGAAGATAGCATAGCGTGAGAATAACCTCATCAATACCATGACTCTTAAGGTAGGTGAACATATGTTCCAGAAAGGGATGATTCAGTACGGGGACCATAGCTTTGGGTGTACTATAAGTAAGTGGCCGCAAGCGAGTGCCTTTGCCACCTATCAGGATAACGGCTTTCACTGCTTGAATCCTCCTGGATTTTTAGAGTTTCCAGTCTGTAAGCACTTCCGCTTCACCTTCGGTGATGGCGATTGTTTTTTCGAAGTGTGCTGATAGACTCCCGTCTGCGGTAACAACTGTCCAATGGTCTCTTTTGACTCTGGTTTTCCATCCTCCAATATTGACCATTGGTTCAAGTGCCAGAGTCATTCCCTTGCGCAGTATCGGTCCCTGTCCCCGCGGTCCAAAATTTGGTATGGATGGGTCTTCGTGCATCTGTCTGCCAATGCCATGGCCACAGTATTCGCGTACTATGGAAAATCCCTTTGATTCTACATAATGTTGGACAGCCGCGGATATATCGCTCAGGTGTGCTCCAGCGCGGGCTGCAGATATACCCGCATCCAGGGATTCTCTGGTTACGGCTATCAGTTTCTGCGCTTTAGGGCTTATTTTACCCACTCCCACTGTTATTGCGGCATCGCCCTGAAAACCGTTCAGGACTGCGCCGAAATCAAGAGAGACGAGCTCTCCCTCGCGGATTACGCGCTCCCCTGGAATGCCGTGCACTATTTCGTCATCTATTGATACACAGAGGGAGGCAGGGTAGCCATTGTAACCCTTGAAAGATGCTCTTGCCCCATATTTTTTGAGTTCTCTCACTGCAATATCATCAAGCTGGAGGGTTGTCATTCCCGCTTTTATTTCCTGAGAGAGTTTGGTGAGGGTAGAGGCAACAACCTCTCCTGCCTGCCTCATCGCGGCGATTTCTGTAGCTGATTTGATGATGATACCCATTTGTAAGTCAATTCTACTCTTAGTGATAGCTTTCCATCAAGTCAGCTACCGTGTTCAGTTGACGAAATTTTCTTAGTGGTAAAAATCAGGCGTATCGCGCTGTCATCATGATTTGGCTCAAAGCAATGACCATAATAGTAGGTGGTATGGAATATTTTAGATATCTTCCCCAGCTGATGTGGAATCCTTCCCGGTTGGCGATGCTTGTTCCTACCACATTGGCTGATGCTCCGATGGGAGTGGCATTGCCACCAAGG
>JAGHDJ010000086.1 GCA_021159955.1 Dehalococcoidia bacterium | reverse complement strand
TCCTCTACTACTCCAAATATTTCCATCACTCCCCTGTCATTGTAAAACTGAATGACATTCTCATCAGTAGTGGGAAGTGCTTGTTGGAAGCGCAAAATGCCACCAAGAAACACAATCAAGCATAATATGACCCAAAGACGAGTTCGCCTGTCACGGCGAAGATAGAACAACAAAATAGATGGAACAAGAGCTACTAAAATAAATGCTATGGGAGATTCGAATCTGGATGCCAGATAAACACCCAGAAGGCAGGAACAGCCAAGAGAGATAAATCTCATCTGCCACTCACTTTAACAATAAAGCTCTTTGGGAGAAGCTAGCCCATAAAATATAGAGGTTAGACTGTGAAATCAGCTCACTGTAACCAAGTTTCTTATCTTATCAAGAATGACAATGCCGACACCGGGAACATCTAGTAACTCCTCAACGTCCTTGAATGGACCGTTTTGTTCCCGATACTCTATAATTGCTGCAGCCCTACCCGAACCAATACCAGGCAAGGCACAAAGAAGCCAATCCTCCGCGGTATTCAGATTAACCTTCTGGCTCTCACGTAAAGAACTTCCATCCAATGGTGAAATATAGATATCAACACCTGAACAATCAGCACCAGTAAGACACCCGCCAGCCATCCGAATCACATCTTCAAGGGGACAACTCTCATCTACAGTATAAATACCAGGACTGACGACTGCTCCTCCAATGTGGATTTCCATTTCTCGTGACTGAGAAGGAGTCGATGTAGCAACAACAATTTCCTCCGTTTGTTTTCCCCCACCATACTTCGACACCAGTACCACACCACCAAAAGCTATAGCAACTATGAGAAAAACAAAAACAAGATACCAGTATCTCCGAAACCCTGAAGGAGTCCTGGGTTTATTATCGATACTATCCTGTCGCACTCTCTTATACCAAACACTCAGCTATCACAAATATGCCATCAGCCATCAGCGAGCTTCAACTCCCAGCACCACTCTAGCATCTACCGCCACCGCTCCATCACTGTAGGCAAATACCGGATTAAGGTCAATTTCTTCTACCTCGGGATTATGCTCTATAAAACCAGAAACCTGTAACAACAACCGCTCTAGCGCACGAATATCACAGGGATCCTGCCCTCGATAACCCTCGAGCAAGGGATACCCTTTAATCTCTTTTATCATCTCCCTGGCATCCCTCTCACCTAAAGGAATAAGTCTGAAAGCAACGTCCTTAAGAATTTCCACCGTCACCCCACCCAGACCAAACATAAGGACAGGACCAAACTGGGGATCTTTAGACATACCAACTATGACCTCTACTCCTTGTTTAGCCATATTCTGAACAGATACTCCTTGAATCTTCGCCCCGGGGTTCTTCTGCTTCACAGCGGACATAATCTCATCATAAGCTGATATCACTTCTGCCACACTATCCAAACCAACCTTTACTCCACCAGAGTCACTCTTATGAGTAATATCAGTAGATGCAATTTTCAATACCACGGGAAAGCCTATTTCCCCGCTGATTGCAACTGCCTCATCCCTTGACCGAGCTAACCTGGTATCAACCACACTGATACCCGCATCTCTGAGAGCATCCTTAGCCTCAACTTCAGTTAATAACGTTCTTCCCTGTTTCCTAACAATATCAAAGATCTGGCTACCAACCACGATAATACTCCTTTACTCTAACTTTATACTAAGGTGAATGACTATTCCTTGTATCGTGCAAAATACTTTATCCACAACTGCGGAGATACCTGCCATACTCAGCCAATCGAGCTAGCACCTTCGCTCCGTCCTCCGGCGCAGAATATATCATAACGCCATCATCTCTGAACCTATGATAAAGTTCTGAATCCCATGGTTTCCTGCCAGGCCTGCTGGAACAGAAAACTATCGGCTTCTGATATTCTCCCATATGACTCAACATCATATCTACCGATTCAAGCTCCCGACTATTGTATTCTGCCACCAGACGTTCAGCTTGCTCCCTCTTGGAAGGAGCAATATCTATCAACCTGCCTATATTCAGGCGAGGATCCTTATCTATGACAGCAACATAGTATATTGCATCTATATTTTCATCATCAAGCATTAATCTAAGAGCTTCATAGGTGCAACCAGTAGCTGCTACTGTATCAACAGGGTTTCCATGCGACCAATACGGTGGTAATATTGCATTTAACCCATCTATTGTACGCGGGCTCAAGGTGGAGACATCCAAACCCCTTGCCTGACAGGCGTCAGATGATAACACCCCAAATCCACCGCCTCTAGTCAATATCCCTACCCTGTTTCCCTTCATAATTGGCTGGCGCAGAAGAGCTATTGCAGTATCATAGAGTTCGGCGACCTCATCTACCCTTATTACACCACATTGCTTAAACATAGCATCATATATCCTGTCTGCACCAGACAGAGCTGAGGTGTGCGACTGTGCTGCCTTCATTCCAGCAGATGTACGACCTACCTTCAAAGCCACGATGGGCTTCTTCTTGCTAATCTCACGTGCCAGTTCAAAGAAGCGCCTACCCTGTCTCAAGCCCTCTATATACAGGGCGATGACCTTAGTATTATCATCCTGTCCCAGATATTCCAGATAATCTTCAAGTGTAAGGTCAGCCTCATTCCCAGTGCCAATGAATTTACTGAAGCCAACACCCTCTTCAAGCCCTCGCAGTAAGACATATCCTCCGATATTCCCACTCTGAGATATCAACCCTATCTCACCCCTTTTAAAAGCAACCGGAAGCAGTGTCAGGGTATCGAAGCCAGAAAGAGTGCTGAAGTGCCCCATTGTGTTCGGACCGATAAAGCGAATACCTCCATCGCGAGCAACAGAAACTAGCTCTTTTTGAAGCTCTTTTCCCTTTTCACCCATCTCTGCAAAGCCAGCGGTAATAACAATGGCAGCTTTAACCCCCTTCTTCGCACAGTCCCTCATCACTGAGACAACATGAGGAGCAGGAACTACTATCACAGCAAAATCGACAGTTTCAGGAATATCGGTAACCCTGTGGAAGGATTTTATTCCACACACTTCCTCCTCACGAATGTTAACCGGATATATCTTCCTCTTACCTCTATTCTTCACCACAGCTCGGATTAAGTCAAAGCCCCATTTACCAAATGTGTCAGTCGCCCCAATTACAGCCACCGATTGGGGATTAAATATACACTCAATTTTCTCAATATCCAATACACTCATCCTTATGTTATGTCAACCTCCTTATGTGAACAACAATCCTTAATCTACAACTTTACCCCAATGAATACGATACAAATAGATACCAGGTAAAATTCCACCCCTGCCCAATCCCTGCTTTTCTGACACCTGGTACGAACGAACATTATAACACGATATTGACTAAAACATCCACCGCACCAACGATTTGTGCTATTTACTGACCATCACGCTACCCTATGCCAACTCCATCCCCAATTTTAGTCCTTCATTAAAAGCCTGTTTGTTAAAAGAGAGATATTCCTTACCTGCAAACTGCTTCTCTATTCCTTTCTCCACCAGTTCGGCAGGCAATGCCTTAGTAACACCAACATAAGCTCCAAGCATAACCATATTGGAGCCCACCCTCCTTCCCCGCTTGAGCATTATCTCCAATGCGGGAACTTTTACCACTTTTACATCTTTCCTCCCTACATCATCCACAAGACCAGAGGATTCAGTTATAATCAGTCCGCCAGGTTTCACCCTATCTTCGTAAGCTTTCAGTTGTGGTGCAGCTACTACAACTATTGTCTGTACCCTCTCTAAGATAGGAGAGTCAATCTCTTCGTCAGAAAGAACAACAGTGCAGTCACAAGGTGCTCCACGGCGAGCAGTGGTATAATTCGGCGACCAGATAACATATTCATACTGAGTTGCTGCCGACCTGGTAAGTATTTGTCCTGCGAGCAGTGCTCCCATACCACCAATGCCAGCAAATATAGCTTCATATCTCCTCCGAGCCATCTCGTCCCTCCTCACTCTATTTTGTCGACGTTTTTAAAGACACCCAGAGGAAATTGACTGGTTACTGCATCTTCAATCCACTCTATCGCATCTAATGGGGTTTTTCCCCAATTAGTGGGGCAAGCTACTAGAATTTCCACGAAACTGAACCCGACATCATCCATCTGCTTCCGGATAGCAGTCCTGACATACCCTTTGGTGCGCAGCCAGTTGTCAGGACTGGTAAATGATCCCCGTGCTGAATAAGCTACTCCCTTTATGGATGCCATCATCTCAGCAGCATTTATGGGATACCCTGCCTCTTCACCACTCCGTCCAAAAGGAGTAGTTGTTGTTATCTGCCCAGGCACAGTAGTGGGTGCCATTTGTCCGCCGGTAGTCCCATAATTGGTATTATTTGCCATTATAACTGTAATTCTCTCACCTCGGGCTGCCGCTTGAATCGTCGGCTCTATGCCAATAGCCATAGCATCCCCGTCACCCTGCAGATTAATTACCTGTACCTCACTACCCAAAACGCGTTTTATCCCAGTCGATACGTCACAAGCACGCCCATGAGCAGCAGCTGGCGTTACTCCATCAACATTAGTGAATACTGGAACCATAGCATGACAACCTACGCCTCCAACAAATATCACATCTTGTTCAATGCCCATCTCGTCAATAAGCTCATCTATTATCCTGCCAGTCAGCGGATGTTGACACCCCTGGCAATTGGACAAGGGAGCCGACATATGCGGCATATGCAACCTTGGCATCCCTGCGACCAGTATTTTATTTTCAGTCCGCATATTTACTTCAGACATCAGTTCGCCCTCCTTCACCTCAGCTTCTTGATACCTTGCAGGACTTTCTCCGAGGAAATAGCGTTTCCCGCTTCAGGAAAATGTCCATCCAATGCATTTATCACATCAACGGAAGATTTGCCTTCTACCGCCAGCATCACATCCGCATCCATTCCTCCTAAATTATCTTCGACCACCAAGAATTTGACTCCCTTTTTAGCCCTTTTCTTTATCTCCTGCTCGGGAAACGGCCATAGAGACGTCACCTGAAT
>JAGHDJ010000055.1 GCA_021159955.1 Dehalococcoidia bacterium | reverse complement strand
GAGTGGTACGGAGATGGCAACCAGAAATGGGAATACGCTGGCGGCACGGTCAGTGACCCTGTTATTGCTACCTTTACTGTAACATCTGCAGATGTGGGGAAGTGGATTAAGGTTGACCTTACTCCTTATACCAAAGCCTTGGCCAGCGGCATCCCCGCTAGCCTTATGTTGAAGATGGTCAATGAGGATTGTCAATGGGAGGAGAGGTATACCCACTTCAAGTCCAAAGATACCTCAACGGGCAGGAAACCTTACATCACATTTGAATAGGTTTCAACTATGACTCTCTCCAACCGCAGTTGAGAGTTCGATAAATTGAACGTTGTGCAAAACCGTGCACACAGGTAGTTACTCTCTTCCCTTTGAGGGAGAGGGAAAGAGTCAGAGATTTAATAGGATAACGACGTAGAGCTGGATAACAGGTTATGATTGTATTTTGGGAACAACTGGTGGCAGGGCGAATCGGGATATTCGTAATATTCGCATTCACCGCCTGGTTTGTGTGGAGCGTGCGTCTGTGGTATTCCCTTGGTTATAAGCCGTGGACCAACGAAATCACTAATTACAGGGTTACTATGGTCATTCCCACCTACCATGAGTCCAGGGAAACCCTGGAGAAGAGCATCTGTGCTCTTAAGGCTAATCGTATTAATGGTCATGAGGTAGCTGAGATAATCGTGGTGATGGATGCGCGGGAAATGGAACTCAAGGATTGGTTGGATGAGAAATTCCCTTTCTGCAGAGTATTGGTTGCCCCTCCCGGGAAGAGGTGGGCGGTGCGGATGGGGATTGAAGCTGCCTCATATGACAAGGTAGGAATTGTCGAGAGCGATACCTTCGCCGACCCTGATGCCGTTCAGGAACTGATGAGACCCCTTGAGGATCCTGAGGTTGGAGGAGTAGTTGCCTTTCAGCGAGTCTATAATCCCAAGGAGAATATGTGCACCAGACTGATGGACTGGATGGAGAGCCTTAAATACCGCATAAGCGTCCCCGGCTTGTCGAAGAACGGAGTGGTGAATGTTCTCGGTGGTCGCCTGGTGGTATTCAATCGTGAACTCGTACTGCCTCTCCTGCCACGTCTGACCGGCGAGAGATTTCTGGGAAAACCGTGCGTTGCCGGGGATGATGGCAGATTGACCTCTCTGTTGTTGGAGGCAGGGTGGAAGTCTATATATCAATCAACTTCCCACTGCTATACCGTTTCTCCCAATACATGGCGGTCGTTATTGAGACAGCGCTTGCGCTGGCAGCGCAACAGCAACAGGAGAATCATCAACGCTTTCAAGGATGGGTGGGTATTCAGGAGACACTGGACACTGGGATTCCAGATGGCAAGTACCTTTGTGATGCCGTTCTTCTTTGGGTTAATCGTCGTGAAAACCATTCAGTTACTGTTCATTTATCCGTTAATAAATGGTATGTGGGAGTCGGGGTTAGTCAGGCTGGGTATCTTTCTCGTTGGTATCACGGTGACTCGTGGCATAAGAACATATCCCCATCTGGCTAATGCCCGATATGACATAATACTACTGCCATTCTATGCGCTGTATCTCATATTCCTGATGTGGCCAGTGAGGATGTTCAGTTTTCTGACTCTGAATCAGCAGGGATGGATAACCCGCCAGGTCGCATCTCCAGGGGGGATGGGGTGATGTCGGTAGGGGCTTACAGTCCAAACAGGGACAACAGCGCTCCTTTTACCATCGGAGAGACGAACATCCAGGTGAATCCTACTCCCATCATAACGAATGTGGGAATGCTATTACGGTCATGGATAATCTCCTTGAAGTTTCTTGCTCCCATTCTGTGTTCCCCCTTCACTTTCAAGGATACTCAGGGAGCATAAATATGACATAAATATATGGGCGGGAATATAAATATTTAGTAAATAATTTTTCTACCTGACATAAAGAGAGCGCATTCTTTAAAGAATGCGCTCTCTTTATGTTCCCGTAGGATGGGTATTCTAATTACGCTGGATTGTGCAGGTGATAGCCGATGCCCGGGTCGGTGAGAATATATTTGGGGTTATCGGTGTCCTGTTCCAGCTTCTTACGCAGCCGCCCTATAAACACGCGCAGATACTCTTTCTCACTGTAGTATTCCTCTCCCCATACTCGATGCAATAACATAGTGTGGGTGAGAACCTTATTGGCATTAACTGCTAGCTCCTCGAGGAGGGAATACTCGGTAGCGGTGAGTTTTACTTCCTTCCCGTCCACGGTGACACGCCTTGCAGCGAAATTAATCTCTATGTTGCCGCAAGTAACACTGGGGCGGGTGGTGGTATCTCTAGAAGTATTAGCATGGCGCAGGGCAGTTTTTACCCGCGCCATCAATTCCTCGACGCCAAAGGGTTTAGTTATGTAATCATCGGCGCCGAGATTGAAACACTCTACCTTGTCCTTTTCGCTGTCCTTGGCACTGAGTATTATGATGGGCACTTGCGACCACTTCCTGATGCGTCGGCATACCTCCACGCCATCCAACCTGGGCAGCATTAAGTCCAGAAGCAACAGGTCAGGAAGCTCCTTCTCCATCATCTTCAATGCCTCTTCGCCATCAAAGGCAACTATGGTGCGATAACCTCTTGCTCTCAAGTTAGCATTGAGGAATTTCTGTATTTGGGGGTCGTCATCCACGACAAGAATGCGGGGGGTATGCATAATAGGATTACTCTCCCAGCGCTGCTATTACCTGCTGCATGAGTTCACCTGCACCGAAGGGTTTGGTCATAAAGGAAACTATCTGCCCCTGAATCATGGACTCTCGAGGCTTGGAGGCAGAAGCAGTCATTACTATTACAGGGATATCCTTTAGCTCAGGGTTTTCCTTGAGTCTATCCAGTACATCCCAGCCTGATATGTCGGGCAGCTTCAAGTCAAGCATAATGAGATCGGGGTGATTGAGTTGCGTTAGTCTTAACCCCTCCTCACCCTCGCTGGCAGAAGCTACATCATAGCCACGGGCAACGAAGTTGGCTCTCAGCATCTTTTGAAAATTCTCTTCGTCATCAATAATCAGGATTCTGGGCATAGTTTCACCCTCCCTGTGCAACCGGCAGGCTGAAGCTGAATTTGGAGCCTTTTCCCAATTCACTCTCCACCCATATCTTTCCTTGGTGCGCTTCTACAATACCGCGGCAGATGGCGAGTCCCAGTCCAGTCCCTGTTTTACGTCCCGATGCTACCGCTTCTACCTGGTAGAAGCGGTCAAATACCTTCTCACAAAACTCGGGGGCGATGCCGGTGCCTTTGTCTGCTACACTGACGATGACCTGTCCCCCGTCGGCAGACGCCTCTATGGTAATGGGAGAGCCTCTGGGGGAGAACTTTCCCGCATTCTCTACAAGGTTGGACAGCACTTCGCCGATGCGGGTATCATCAATCACAACCGATGGCAAGTCGGGGGGGGTATTAATCCGCAGCCGGTGCTCAGCCGCCAGCATTCTCAACCTGGGCTTTATCCCATCCACTACCTCGGTGATGGTGTGTTTCTCCTTCTTAATTTCCAGCACTCCTGTCTCGATGCGGGACATCACCAGCATATCCCATATCATCCGAGCCAGTCTATCTGATTCCTTCTCAATGGTCTGCAGAAAATCACGGGTAGTCTCATTGTCCCACTCAACATCCTTCTGGAGGAGGGTGCTGCTAAGCCCCTTAATCGCTGCCAGCGGGGTGCGCAGTTCGTGAGATATGTTAGCCAGGAGCTGAGTCCGCAGCCGATCAAGCTCCTTCAGCGCTCTGGCACTGGACGCCTCACGGTAGAGCTCAGCATTCTGCATTGCCACCGCAATGATATTGCCGATACTGGTTAACGTATTC
>JAGHDJ010000116.1 GCA_021159955.1 Dehalococcoidia bacterium | reverse complement strand
GAATAAGGCATGGTCTTTCTCTGGTGGCGTTGATTCTGAGCCAGTGGCGGCGGCTATCCCTGCTGATTACGAGGATAGGGTTTGGCAACAGCGAGAGATATTGATTGAAAAGCTTGTGGATCATGATGATTCACTTGCCGCTCTTTATCTTGAGGATAAGCCTATAACTATTCCAGATATAAAATCTGCTTTGCGCAGAGCCACTCTTGCTGGCAAAGTGGTGCCGGTGCTCTGTGGCAGTGCCCTGAAAAATATGGCTATACAACCCCTTCTGGATGCTGTGGTGGATTATCTTCCCTCGCCGCTGGATATGCCTCCTGTTAAGGGAAGTCACCCCAAAGATGGACGGGAAGTTCTTCGGGCGCCGAGCGTTGCTGACCCTCTTGCAGCGCTGGCTTTTAAAGTGGTAACAGATCCCTTTATGGGTAGATTGGTATATGTCAGGGTTTATTCTGGTGAGATTAAGGCAGGATCTCAGGTTCTGAATATCACCAGGAATAACAAAGAGAGAGCAGGCAGATTATTCCGCATGCAATCCAATCGCCGGGAAGAGATGGATTCAATAAGAGCTGGTGATATTGGTGCCATTCTCGGTTTAAGAAAGACGTTTACTGGGGATACCATCTGTATGTCCGCCAACCCCATTATCCTTGATGACATAACGTTCCCTGCCCCGGTTGTTTCGGTTGTTATTGAACCCAATAGTAAAGCTGATTCTGACAAGATGGGTAATGCACTATCCAAGCTGGGAGATGAGGATCCCACGTTCAAGCTGAGTTTGAACAAAGAAACGGGGCAAACTATCGTTTCTGGTATGGGTGAGCTTCATCTTGAGGTTATTGCCGATCGTCTGTCAAATGAATTCGGCGTAGGTATGAGAATGGGCAAACCCCAGGTTGCTTATAAAGAAACGATATCGCGGACGGTTAAGGCTGAGGGTAAATTTGTTAAGCAGTTTGGTGGCAGAGGGCAATTTGGCCACGTTTGGGTTGAGTTTGAGCCTGGCGAGAGGGGTAGTGGGTTTGTATTTGAAGAGAAGATTCGCGGAGGAGCAATACCACAGGAGTATATCTCCTCAGTAAGAGATGGAATAAAAGAGGCGATGGGGAGTGGAGTAGTTGCAGGGTTTCCATTAGTTGATATAAAGGCAAGGCTCTACGACGGCAGTTTTCATGCCGTTGACTCCTCTGATATGGCATTTAAGATGGCTGGCATGCTGGCACTGAGACAAGGTGCGCGAAAGGCTGAACCTGTCATATTGGAACCGATGATGAAGATGGAAGTGGTGACACCAGAGGAATTCGTGGGCGACATCATTGGTGATATCAATGCAAGAAGGGCTTGCATCGAAGGGATTGAAGTTTCTGGTAATACCCGTGTAATACGCTGCTTCATTCCAATAGGAGAGACCTTTGGTTATGCTACCAGCATTCGTTCTATGAGCCAGGGTAGGGCGATATATTCTATGGAATTTGACCACTATCAAAAGGTGCCGGCTTCTATAGTCCAGAAATTGGTATCCCAGAGTGGAGGGGAATAAGTAATGCCCAAACGCAAGATACGGGTGAGATTAAAGTCATTTGATCACAAAATAATAGACCAATCAGCTGAACTGATTGTGGAGGCTGCGGAGCGTGCCGGAGCAGTAGTTGTTGGTCCGGTCCCTCTTCCTGTTCACATTCAGAAATTTTGTGTGATTCGTGCATCTAACATTGACAAGGATTCGCGTGAGCAGTTTGAGATCAGGACGCATAAGCGCCTTATAGATATACTGAATCCCACATCCAAAGCAGTCGAGGCTTTGACGCGCCTGAATCTACCATCCGGAGTAAATATAGAAATAAAATCCTAACATCGTTGAGGTAAAGAAGTGGTACGGGGGCTTATAGGTAAAAAAATAGGAATGACGCATGTCTTTGATGATAGCGGTCGAATGATAACTCTGACTGCTATTGAATGTGGTCCGTGTTTTGTCACGCAGGTAAAAAAAGAAGAGGTGGATGGATACAATGCTGTCCAGCTCGGTTTCTGTGAAACAAAGCGACTTAAATCCCCCCAGAAGGGGCATCTTGCCAAGAACAATTTGGGGAAGTTGAGATATCTGCGTGAGTTTGAAGCAGATGAGATAGGCTCTCTGGAAGTGGGGCAAAAACTGAATGTCGATCTTTTTCTGGGTGGCAACTCGGTTGATGTGGCGGGTATTTCCAAGGGTAAGGGTTTTGCGGGTGGTGTTAAGCGACATCATTTTGCCGGTGGACCCAAGACTCATGGTCAGTCAGATCGTCACCGTGCTCCCGGTTCCGTTGGTGCGGGTACTTCTCCCGGGCGAGTATTGAAGGGCACGCGTATGGCTGGACATATGGGTAGCGAGAGGATAACAGAACGCAATCTGAAGATATATAAGGTTGACCTGCCTCGTAATATTCTCTTTGTCAGGGGTGCGGTACCAGGAGCAAAGGGTGGGTTATTGATTATTAAGAAGTCGTTAAAGGAAGATGTAAATGCAGATTCCGGTTCATGATACTAAGGGACAGGTGCTAGAGCAGATTGAGATAAGTGAGGGCGTTTTTGGCGTACCCTTTAATCAATCTGTGGTGCATCAGGCTATGGTGAGACAGTTGGCAAATGCCCGTCAGGGCACAGCTGATAGTAAGACTCGTGGTCAGGTTATAGGCAGCACGAGGAAATTGTATCGTCAGAAAGGCACGGGCAGAGCTCGTCGCGGTAGTATGAACTCTCCCGTATTAAAAGGTGGAGGCGTAGCTTTTGGTCCTCATCCGAGAAGTTATCGTCAGGCGATGCCTAAGAAAATGCGCCGTCAGGCATTGCGCTGCATGCTTTCTGCGAAGGTTGCAGAGGATAAATTGATAGTGGTAGATGGGTTAGAGTTATCTCAGCCGAAGGTCAGGGAAATGGTTACTATATTGCAATCTCTAGGAGTAGATTCTTCTGTACTGATTGTCACTCCGGAGCGAGACAATAATGTGATAAAGTCGTGTTGTAATCTTCGTGGAGTGGAAGTGTCACAGGCATCACTGCTCAATGCAGTTGCTCTGCTCTCGCAGACTTTCCTTATTATGACACTTCCTGCTTTGCGTCTTGTAGAGAACATCTGGGATTCGCAGAAGTCAGTGTCTGCCGGTGTTAGCGAAGAGGTATAAGAAATATGCATTATTATGAAGTGTTGCGTCGCCCGTTGATAAGCGAGAAAAGCACTATGCTGATTTCCGATAACAAGTATGGTTTTGAGGTTGCCAAGAAGACTACCAAGAGCCAGATTAAAGAAGCGGTGGAAAAGTCATTTGATGTAGGTGTTATTAAGGTTAATGTGATGAACATTCATGGCAAGAAGCACAGGAGAGGATCGCGAATAACAATGAGTTCCTCATGGCGGAAGGCTGTGGTCACTCTCAAGAGCGGAGATAAGATAGAGATATTTGAGGGTGTTTAAGGAGCTTTTAAAGCACGATGGGTAATGTTCTTAAGAAGAAAAGAAAAAAAATAGCCAGGCATAAACAACGCAAGGTTTTGAAAAAGACGCGTTGGCAGAGAAGACATCCCTAGGTGATGATTATGCGTTGTTGGATGTTTAGTTCTTACTGGAAAAGGAGAAGCTGTTGGCTCTAAAGATATATAAGCCAACTTCGCCAGGTCGGCGGGGAATGACTGGCTCTACTTTTGAAGAGATAACTAGAAAGAAGCCGGAGAAATCTCTGCTTGTTCCTATCAAGAAAAGCGGAGGAAGAAACCGGACGGGCAGAATAACGGTACGTCATCGTGGTGGTGGTGCCAAGAGGATGCTGCGCCTGATAGATTTCAAACGGGATAAATATAATATTTCAGGGAAAGTGGTTTCCATTGAATATGACCCTAATCGCTCGGCACGCATTGCTTTAATTCAGTATGAGGATGGAGAGAAGCGCTATATCCTGGCTCCTGTGGGGCTTGGTGTTGATGATACCATTCTGTCAGGTGACAATGCAGAAATGAAGGTTGGCAGTGCCTTGCCTTTGAACAAGATTATGGCTGGTGCTACGATTCATAACATTGAACTCAACCCGGGAGCGGGAGGAAAACTGGTGCGTGGAGCTGGGGAAGCGGCGCGGCTTGTTACTAAAGAAGGAAAATATGCCTTGATACGGTTGCCATCTGGTGAGATGAGGCGGGTCAGAAGCGAGTGCATGGCTACCATCGGACAGGTGGGGAATGTTGAGCATCAAAATATCAATTTGGGGAAGGCGGGCAGGAGGAGAAGAATGGGGTGGCGTCCTGTGGTGCGTGGATCAGCCATGAATCCCAACGATCATCCGCACGGCGGTGGTGAAGGCAGGTCTCCCATTGGAATGCCCGGACCTAAAACTCCATGGGGCAAGCCAGCTCGGGGGGGCAAAACCCGTAGGAATAAGGTTGGTGACAAGATGATTGTCAGGAGAAGGAAGTAGAGGCTTTATAAGCGAGGATGAGAGATGTCGCGATCAATTAAAAAAGGACCATATGTTGATGCCAAACTGCTTAAGAAAGTGGAGACAGCTGAGCGTTCCGGGCAAAAGATGGTGATAAAAACATGGTCACGGGCATCGGTCATAATGCCCCAGATGGTGGGGCATACCCTCGGGGTGCACGATGGCAGGAGGCATGTGCCTGTCTTTGTCACCGAAAATATGGTAGGACATAAATTGGGAGAGTTTGCTCCCACCAGGAATTTCCGTGGGCATGTTAGGGGTAAGGGGTAATTTGCGATGTTAGTGAAAGCAGTATCTAAAGGTGTAAAGATGTCATCGCGTAAAGTGCGTCGGGTGGCTGATATGGTGCGCGGTAAAAGGGTTGATGAGGCGCTGGCTATTTTGGAGTTCACAGTCTCTCCCGCATCCGTCGCTGTGGCTAAGGTAATAAAGTCAGCTGTGGCCAATGCCGACGTTAATTTTCATTTATCATCATCCCCATCGGATATCGTGATTACCAATATTTTAGTTGATGAAGGGCCTATGATAAAGAGGATTAGACCTCGTGCCAGAGGGCGTGCAGGCTCTATCCTGAAGCGTTCCAGTCATATTACCGTTCTGGTGGAAGAAATGGAGACTTACTAATGGGTCAAAAAACACATCCTGTAGGTTTCAGGTTGGGGATTATTCGCGATTGGGAAGCGAAATGGTATGCTGATAAGAACTACACCGAACTACTTCTGGAAGATATGAAGATGCGAAAGGTTATAAAGGAACGGTATCCTGAAGCTGGTATCTCTACTGTAGAGATAACGAGATTGGCTAATGAACTTTCGCTTACGGTCTACACGGCGAGGCCAGGTGTTGTTATCGGTCGCGGTGGGCAGCGGGTGGATGAAATGCGTACGTTGCTGGAGGGAATAACAGGCAAGAAGGTACAACTGAATATTAAGGAAATCCATCAGCCGGAGCTTGATGCCTTCCTGGTAGCCAGGAATCTTGCGGATCAGCTTGAACGGCGCTCCTCGCATAGAAGGGCTATGAAGCAGTCGATATTCCGCACTATGCAGAGTGGGGCACTTGGAATAAAGATAAAGTGTTCTGGACGTCTCGGTGGAGCTGAGATAGCGAGGAAAGAGACTGCCCATGAAGGCAGGGTGCCATTGCATACCCTGCGTGCTAATATAGATTATGGGAGTACTGAGGCACACACCACCTTTGGGCGTGTAGGGGTAAAGGTATGGATTTATAAGGGAGACATTCTTCCTGAACGCAAACAACTTGAAGCTGTGAAGGAAGAGGCTCCGGCTCCGGTGGTTAAAATAGAAGTAAGCGCACCTGAAACGAGTGTGGTGAGTGAAACTGGTAAGGCTAGTCCAGTGGATGTCCCTGATGAAAAACTCGGGACAGGTATATCAGAGGGAGAAATAGATGCTACAACCGAAACGGGTGAAGTATCGCAAGACACATAAGGGACGTCGCCGCGGGGCTGCGCATAGGGGGAATAAACTTTCCTTTGGGCAGTTTGGCTTGCAGGCGTTGGAGACAGCCTGGATTACTAGCAGGCAGATTGAGGCTGCTAGGCGAGCTATGGTTCATCATCTGCGGCGCAGGGGCAAGGTATGGATTCGCATATTCCCTGACAAGCCGGTGACGGCAAAGCCTGCTGAGACTCGTATGGGTAGCGGCAAAGGTCCTCCTGACCACTGGGTTGCCGTGGTTAAGAGGGAAAGGATGCTTTTTGAGCTTGATGGGGTTAGTGGTGATATTGCTCGTGAGGCTGTGCGTCTTGCCTCTCATAAACTTCCCATTGCCAGCAGATTTGTGGAGAGGCCTGTGAGAGTATCCTCTGGCGGGAATGGCGCGGATATGGAAGATACAGATGAAAATTAGTGAAATTCGAACACTTGGAACTGAAGAATTAAAAAAACATTATGAGGAGACTCGCCGCGAGCTTTTCAACCTCAGGTTTCGACTGGAAACCAGGCAATTGGTAAATCATCGTGAAGTTCGTCGAGTAAAGAGAGACGTTGCCAGGATAAGTGCCGTCTTGAAGGAAAAGGAGAGAGGTGCAAGTTCTGATAAGTAAACGTAAGACCCGAGAGGGACGTGTTGTAAGTGACCGTATGGATAAGACTGTTGTTGTGGCGGTAGAGACACGCCGTCCCCATCCTCTATACGGCAAGATCGTCAGGCGCGTCAGTAAATTTAAGGCGCATGACGAAGGGAATATCTGTCATACAGGGGACAAAATAAAGATAATTGAAACGCGTCCGCTCTCTAAGGATAAGAGATGGCGTGTAGTGGAGATAGTGGCGAGACGAGATACATCTAACATTTAGGTTGATGATGTTTTTTCTTGGAATAAGGATCGGAGTCTTGGGAAGATGATACAGCCAAACAGTAGGCTTAAGGTAGCGGATAACAGTGGTGCGCGGAGCATTATGTGTATTGGTATACCTGGTGGCAGGAAAAGAAAACATGCTCGTGTCGGTGATATTATCACTGCCTCGGTAAAACAGATAACATCCGGTGGGGGAGTGAAAAAGGGGGAAGTGGTGCGTGCCGTTATCGTCCGAGCTGCTGAGATATGGCGCCGTCCCGATGGGTCATATATTAAGTTTGATGATAATGCCGCCGTACTTCTCACGGATAAAGATGTTCCTCGAGGGACACGTATATTTGGTCCTGTAGCCAGGGAGCTTCGGGACAGGGATTTTATGAGGATTGTCTCGTTGGCTCCAGAGGTATTGTAGGATGAAAATAATGAAGGGTGACACCGTACTTGTAATTAGCGGTAGAGATAAGGGAAAGAAGGGTAAGGTGCATAGTTCCTTGCCTGATAAAGAGCGGCTATATGTGAAAGGTGTTAATATGATAAAGCGTCACCAGAAATCTCAGGGTGGGGTTAAACAGTCTGGTATTGTAG
>JAGHDJ010000025.1 GCA_021159955.1 Dehalococcoidia bacterium | reverse complement strand
GCCCACCAGATGGGATCAATGTGGATCCTGATGAATCGATAGAAACCAATTTACATTCCTGATTATTTTCATCGAGTGTGACTTTATCGGTCCAACCGTAGAGTTTCTTTCGATCCAACTTGACGGGATCTAGTTGGGTTTCAGTTCCTTTATGAATGAAAGTAAGTGGCTTTGCCAAAACATCCTCCAATAGAGTGCTATTCTTTTTTTATGAATCACATATCCAAGTATTTTTATCTTCACATTGTTTTTCTGGGCTTTCTGAACCTACTTCTACTGAGTAGTCACTCAACCCCCTGAATTCAGCTGTCATTTCATCAACTTGTATTCAGATATCGCTATCTGAACACTTCTTGCACATAGGCTGCCACCTCATGCAAAGGAAGCCCGTCTGACCGGTTGCCATTACGCACGTAGAGTTTTTTGGACTTTTGACCGCCCTTATCCAAAACATCCAGATACTGCGGAGTTTTGGCCTTCTTGATATCGACCTGACATATCTCTTTATCCTCAACCTCCGGAAACTTAACCGTCACATTAGTGGCAGCAAAACCTTCTCCAAAACTCTTGTTAACCAGATTACGCAAATGCAACTCAAACTCATCCGAATTGCCTCCCAGTGAGGTGAAGTCATGTTCTAGACCAAGAACTTCGCCATCGTCATTCACTCCCATCAACAAGGTGCCGCCCCCCGGCGAATTTGTGAATGCCGCGATAGCCTTCATAATGACCTGTTCCAGCACCTTATCAACTTTAGATTCTTTATAGTTCCACCTAAGTGAAGACTTGAATTCAAGACCTGAATTTTCATCATCTGCGATCAATTCTTCTACTGTTGTCTCCAAGGCAGTATCTGCAGTTTTAGTAATATTCTGTAAATACAAATTTAGTTCATCAGTTAGCAACTGACGCCGCACCTCCAAGAATTCTTCAAAGTTCTCCAGCTTCCAAAGTTCAGTATCTTCAGGGATACACTGCAATTTCAAGGCATCCTTATGATTCGCTTCGACATTAGTCAAATAGTCCTCAGCCCTTTTGTTCGACTTACTTCTGTTGGCAGATCCAGTCAAAACAGCTCGATTGGTTATCTCCTGAGCAAGTGCATATTTTAGCCGGTTATCTACGCCGTAACCTGCTTCCTTGAGCAGTGAAAATGGGAAGATATGATCCCACTCAAGAGAGTATGTTTTCCCCATGTTCTGACGGATACCTACACCAGTCGTAAAGCAAACGGCATTACGGCTTTTAAAGTACCAACGCATCAGAGCCCACAACGGATGTCTCACATCGACACCAACAAACTCATTAGTTGTGATCTCCAATGGACGCTCTAGCTTGATGCCATTCAGCAGATCATCAAACGGAGTTGCTGACTTAACGATTATGCCAATATCTTTATCCAACTTCTGAGGCAGTGTGCTGATATAACGGAATCGTATTTGGGAGTAATAGAACCACTTGACGATCTTCTTGATTTCTTCTTGAGACAAGTGCTTGGTACCGCTCTGAAACTTGCGGAATGTGTAGACGATGATGGGGATAAGCGCATAAACAGAATTGATCTCTTTGGTGTGATCAATATAGGCATGTGATTTCATCACGTTAAAGACATAATCCAGCACCTGTTTATCCAGTAGTTCCCAAGCTTCTTTGATCGCAGGGTAGTTGTCCTGTGGGTGGAGTTTTTTCATCTCGGAACCGCCATGATGCAAAACTCCAAGAAGGACATACACCATAAAGTCCAGCTTGAAGACAAAACCACTCTTTTCCAGTGTTTGCAACTTGGCTTTAATCAGATCTCTGGCAGCAGGCCAATAACCGCTTATTTGTGCTAAAGCCAGCTCTGCATCCGTCAGGTTTACACCACTTGCGTTAACTATATAGAAGATATCTATAGCTTCCTTTATGCTGGCCTTGACAGGGATGGTTTGCTCTAGAAAATTCCTACTAAGAATTGACTCAATATCTTTGAAGTTCTCATCAATGACATCTTCTCGCTCGTCCGGAACATCTTGGTCTGACAGTTTTAATGCTCTTATGACATCCCTTGTTCTAACCTTTTTCTTAAATATATCTGTGATATTGACCCAGAGAGGGTTGTTCTCCATCTTTGTCTTCTTGAAATATTCAAGTTCTAGGTTCTCAACATTAACGTGAAGATTCGTGATATCAGTTTTGATCTCATGATCGGTGTAGTAAGGTGGGATTTTGTCACGGATGAGAATGTAGAGAGTGGTGATGCGTTGCTGACCATCAAGGATCAGCTTTACTGCTCCCTGACTATCGCTGTATTTCCACTTCCCCTTAAGCTCAGGCGGCGTGCTGGTTTCCCACGTGAGCATAGTACCAGTTGGGTAACCTTTTATCAGAGAGTTAATCAGGTATTTAGCATGATCCCGCTTCCACACATACTCTCGTTGGAAAGCAGGAACAAACAGCTGATTATCGTCAATCTTGTCCAGAATCTGAGAGATTTCCATAATATTCCTTCTTTATATATTAGAATTAAGCTACCTCTTTTTCCTTGCTGTCAACAGTCACTCGTACCTTGCCGGTGAGCAGGTCTTTGGTCATGTGTTTATTAGCCTAATCATCACTTCCCCAAATGAAGCCCAGTTAATACCTACACCTAATATCGGCTTTTCCGGTCGTGCTTTTCTGATAGCAGACGCATAAGCTTCTAGTTGCTGCATATATTGAGCAAAGCGTCCTTCGCGATCATCGGTTCGGTCTGATTTGTGATCAATCACCCAGAATCCTTCTTCTGTTTCAACAACCAGGTCAATAATTCCAGAGATGACACTGCCTGCTTCATTCTGGGTTAAAAAAGGAATTTCAGCACCACAATTGATCGGATTCAGGGTTTCTTCAAGCCATCTATTGAACGTGGTGACCTGATGGCGCAATCCCTGCTCCTGTCCACTTGTAAACTCAAAATCACAAGCACTAGATAAGCTTTCCAGATCAGGGCAGAATTCAAGGACTTCATAGCAACGATGGAT
>JAGHDJ010000126.1 GCA_021159955.1 Dehalococcoidia bacterium | reverse complement strand
GTATGATAAATAGCCATATAGAGAGTAAGAGGGAGTAAGGAACCGCTGAGACTTCCTCTTGGCAGCTCATCTGCTGGGAATATAGCTACTCATTGTTGCATTAAAGTGTCTGCTGGGGTATTATAGATGAGCAATTAGCACTCTCGTTGTGAGAGTGCTAATTTATGCGAAGAAGTGAAATCGCAAACGTAATGAAGGAGGAGAAAATGGCGATCAAACTGGAACCACTGGGTGATAGGGTTGTAGTCGAACCTATTGTACAGGACGACATGACCAAAGGGGGCATTATATTGCCCGATACGGCTAAGGAAAAGCCCCAGGAGGGTAAGGTAGTGGCTGTCGGTCCGGGTAAAATCGGTGATGACGGCAAGCGCATTAAGCTTGATGTGAAGAATGGCGATGTTGTTCTCTATACCAAGTATGGTGGCACCGAGATAAAGATTGAAGGTGTCGAACTGATGATTCTTCGTGAGAGCGACATTCTTGCCAAGAGAGTTAAAAAGAGTAAATAGTAAAACAAGACAGCAGTTATATTTTAAGGAGGCAATAAAAACGTGGCTAAGCAAATAATCTATGGTGAAGAAGCCAGGCACGCCTTGAAAGTGGGTGTAGATGCTCTGGCTGATGCGCTTAAAGTGACCCTGGGACCTTGTGGGCACTGTGTGGCGCTGGACAAGAAATGGGGAGCCCCTTCGGCAGTGAATGATGGCGTCTCCATTGCTAAGGAGATCGAACTCGAGGACTCATTCGAAAATATGGGGGCGCAACTGGTTAAAGAGGCATCCACTAAAACCAATGATATGGTGGGTGACGGAACTACTACTTCTACTATTCTGGCTCAGGCTATCGTCTCTGCTGGTTTCAAGAACATCGCTGCCGGTTCGGATCCAACGGCTCTGAAGGCAGGTGTTGAAAAGGGTGTTGAGGCTATTGTGGAGCAGCTCAAGAGTGTAGCTATTCCTGTAGCAGGAAAAGGCCAGGTTGCACAGGTAGCTTCTATCTCTGCCGTAGATGAAGAAATTGGCAACCTCATTGCCGATGTGATGGAAAAGGTAGGCAAGGATGGAGTTATCACTGTTGAGGAGTCTAAGGGTATAGAATTTGAAACCGAATTTGTCGAAGGAATGCAGTTCGACCGCGGTTATATTAGTCCTTACTTCGTCACCGATTCCGAGCATATGGAATCGTCTCTGGATGATCCCTACATACTCATAACCGACAAGAAAATCTCTGCCGTTAGTGATATTCTCCCCGCGCTTGAGAAGATACTCAAGGTGTCGAAGAATTTGCTCATTCTGGCGGAGGATGTGGATAGCGAAGCTCTGGCGACTCTGGTGGTTAATAAGCTCAGAGGAACCATCAATTGTCTGGCAGTTAAAGCCCCCGGTTTTGGCGACAGGCGCAAAGAAATGCTGAATGATATAGCGATACTTACCGGCGGGACAGTGGTGTCTGAGGAGATGGGGCGTAAGCTTGAGTCAGTTACTATTGAGGATCTTGGTAGGGCTCGCCGTGTAGTGTCTGATAAGGATAACACTACCATCGTTGAGGGCAAGGGTGATAATGCTGATATTCAAGGTCGGATGAAGCAGATAAGGGCTCAGATAGAAGAGACAAGCTCTGACTATGACCGCGAGAAATTGCAGGAGAGATTGGCAAAATTAGCCGGTGGCGTAGCCATCATAAAAGTAGGGGCTGCCACTGAGATAGAGCTGAAAGAGAAGAAACTTCGTGTGGAAGATGCTCTCTCTGCTACCCGTGCCGCTGTAGAAGAAGGTATAGTAGCTGGTGGTGGTGTTGCATTAATCAATGCTCTTTCTGCTATGGATAAGGTTGAGGCAGAGGGAGATGAAGCTGTTGGGGTTGCTATACTCAAGAGGGCTGTTGAAGAGCCCATTCGATGGATAGCAGCTAATGCTGGGAAAGATGGCTCTGTTGTAATCGATAAGGTTAAATCAAGCAAGTCCGGCATTGGTTATGATGCGTCTAAGGATAAGTATGGCGATATGATAAAGAGTGGAGTGATTGACCCACTGAAGGTTGTACGCACTGCACTTCAGAATGGAGCCAGCGTTGCTAACGTGATACTGTCCACCGAAGCTCTGGTTGCTGATATTCCAGAAAAAAACAAACCAGCGATGCCTGATATGAGTGGCATGGGTGGTATGGGTGGTGGCATGGGCGGAATGATGTAATCCTGCTCTTGTATGGAGTGAAAAGGCAACCGTCTCACCATGTGATGGTTGCCTTTTTTCGCTCTTACTTGAAAGAGATGTTCGCGAACTCCCTTTAAGTTTTAAATTGGTGTCCTTGAATGTTAGAATGTAGAGGGATGAGGTAGAGCAGACTTATGGGAGCTGCTATGTGGGAGTGAAGGAGGTTTTAAATGGCTGATATAAAGAGTGCTTTTGAGCGTGCTATGGAGAGAGTTGAGGGGTTGGGAGAAGCCAGTGATGAGGAAAAGGCAAGGTGGAAATATGTTCCCGAAGGTGAGTCTCTGGCGGCGCGGTATATTGCCGGTAAGTGCGATATGGAAGAGGAACTAGCTAAGTTTGAGCCGTCTGCCAGCAGGTATGTAATTCCCGCCGTTGCTGAAATATTTATCAGGAATATAAATCTGCCGCGGAATGAGATGCTCAAGGCGGGCACCGTGAAGGCGATGGAAGGCATCAAGTTTCTGAGGCAGGATGATGCGGATGTTGATAAGGTATTTGAACAGGTGAAGTATGTCCTGGAGCATTTTGAAAACGATGGGGCGCAGCAGAAGAAAGAGGCATATGAGGCGTTGAAGAGTAATTTCCAGGCAAGAATTGAGCAGGCGATGAGGAGTCAGACTGGCATAGTGGGAGAAGTTAACGTTGATGTTGAGCATCAGCCGGAGTTTCAGCAGGAGTGGAGAGTGACTCTTGCTCAATTAGATTCTCAGTATCATAAGGTGCTGGATGGATATAAAGATGAGCTGCGGACTATATTCCACAGGGAAAATTAAGCAGGGTAGATAGGAACATCGTTAATGAATGACGAAGATAAAATTATACATGCTCTGAGAAACACTAGAATTCTGCGTTCTCCAAAACAGAAGCTGGATACTTTTGGTGTTACCAATATGTATTATTATATCGTTACTGAGCCCCTGTACACTGATTTATCGGGGAAGAAAAGGGAAGAGGAAACGGTAGTGCGAGAAGGTAGGGTTAGGGCGGAAAAACCGCGGATAGTTACTCCATACTATCTACTTAACCTATTTGAGGGTTTTGAGCATGGCATGGAGTATGCCAAGTATATGGTTGAGACATATGGTCCCAATCAACCGGGGTTGATATATCATTATAAGAATGAGCCTAAGGAGATGAATATAGTGTCTGATTCTCTGGAGGTTGTGGTGGCGAGGATTGAGGAGAAAGTGGATAAGAGTGGGGACCCGCTGAGCGTCATCATCAAGGGTGTGGATGAAATGTGGGATGTTTCGCTGATGAAATTCATTCACGAAATGACTGGCAGTTCGATGCGGGGTAACATAGCAGAATTGGGTGCTCGACGGTTGCTGGATGTAGACGGCGGTGGTATTCCAAGGGATGCCAGATATAGAATTGAGTCGTTATTTCAACAGGTCTCGGCAGGTGAGCGTGAACCCCGTGACCTGAAGGTGGAATTGGACCGCTGGGGATTATTTCATGAGTACGAGGACAGGTTTCTCATGCTCTTTAAGAAGGGCTCTTAGGTGCTAATCTATATCTGCAATAGTTTCTTTAGCTCTTGTTCTTCTACATCTGGTCCCACCAGGGCGAGGTTTAACTTATCACTGACAAATACCTCCTGCGCTATACGCTGAATGTCCGCGGCAGTGACAGCATCAATGGCGTTTCCCACGTCGTTTACGGTTAATATCTTACCCTTGAGTAATTCCTGTCCGCCCATCCAGGCGGAAACGCTGCTGCTGTTCTCCATACGCAGCAATATTTGTCCTTTTAGCTGTTCTTTTGCTTTGGTTAATTCCGATTTTGGGATTTGCTCCATCATCCCCCTCATTTCTTTCAAAATGGCTGTTATGGTAGCTGCTGTATTGTCCGGGCGCACTCCTGCATATATTGTCATAGAGCCTGTGTCTGACAGGTGTTCCTCGTAGCTGCTGATGGCATAGGCAAGCCCGCGCTTATCACGAATCTCTGTAAAGAGGCGGCTGCTCATTCCTCCACCCAGTATGGTGTTAAGCAGGTCGAGGGCAAAGCGGTCTGGATGCGTGTCGGATAACCCCGGAACTGCGAGGCAGAGGTGGGACTGTTCGATTTTACGTTGTTCAATATACAGGTGAGGCTCTTGCTGGATATCATTGGCGGGAAGGAAGATTATCCTGTCGCCGTGGCAATCCCAGTCACCGAACACCTTTTCTACCTGTAACAGTGCTTCTTCTTGTGTGATTCCGCCGGCGATACTTATGACGATGTTGTCTGGTGTGTAGTGTTGTTTTGCATAGCCTGTCATCGCCTGGCGCGAAATTTTTGTAACTGTTTCCTTTGTGCCTCCTATTTCCCGCCCCAGAGGATGCTCTGGCCACAGGAGCTCGTTGATAAGCATATGGACTCGCTGATGAGGGGAATCCATTTGCATGTCCAGTTCCTGAATAATCACCCGTCGCTCTGAATCTATGTCCTGCGGGTTGAATTTGGAGTGGAGCAATATGTCTGCCAGTACATCTACAGCGAGAGGGAAGTGGGTAGAAGCTGTCTTGCACCAGTAAACTGTCAGTTCTCTGTCGGTACCCCCATTGAATACTCCCCCGACTTCATCAATAGCTGTGGAAATATCTCTGGACGTTGGGCGTTTCTCAGTGCCTTTGAAGCAGAGATGCTCTATGAAGTGAGAAACACCGGATTCTTCCCTGGTCTCATATCGTGAGCCGGATTTGACGAATATGCTGATGCATACCGACTGCAGGTGAGGCATAGAGCTGGTGATGAGGCGTAGCCCGTTTTTGAGTGTTGTTTTCTGATACATATGTAGTTACACCTCTGGGGAGAAAGAATTTATCATTGGGAATAGTGGCTGTATAACTCCATCCTGGAGTGACAGGCAGCTATTGTATGCTGGAGGGATGTTGTTTCACAACTTTGTAATGGCTAGTCCTCTATCATAGCCACGACACGGCTCCACCCTGCGCTTCCTTTGCCCAATTTGACAGGAAAGCATACTACCTTAAAGCCAAAAGGTTTGGGTAGTTTGTCAAGATTGGCCAGCTTTTCTATGTGACAGTATTCTTTTTCTTTGCCGGCTCGATGTGCACCCCAGAGGATGCTTTTATCTCCAGTTTTAGCGAAATCTTCTTTTATTGCCCAGAAAGGCCTATCCCAACCCCAGGCATCAATTCCCACGACGCGTGAACCCTGTTCTACCAGCCAGAGGGTGGATTCTTTTGTCATTCCACATCCTGACTCAAAGTATTCCTTCGTTCCCCAATATTTATCAGCTCCGGTTTGTATCAGCACTATGTCCCTCGACTTTATCTTGTAGTTAATCTTTGCCAGGGCTTTCTTAAGGTCATCAACGGTGACGCCGTATCCTCGCGGCTTATCTCTCATATCCAGTACCACGCCGTCGCCATAGAACCACTCTATGGGAAGCTCGTCAATAGTTCTTGCTTTCTTTCCCTCCGAGGTGGGGTAATAGTGCCATGGGGCATCAACGTGAGTGCCTGCGTGAGATATCATAGTGACTGTATCACTGGCGTAGCCCATTCCATCAAGGTCTTCCTCACTGCAGCCGAGGAAATCCTTCAGCACTCCTGCTGTCTGTTCGTGGTTCTCGTGACTGACTTTTAATCCCAAGGCTTCGCTGGGGCTTTCTTCGGTGGTTACACTTAAATCTATTATCTGCATCGGTTTGTGCCTCCAGAACGTTATTCTCTTGTCACTATGATATAACTTCCCCTTGTAGCTGGTCAAGCGGAGGTGTGTCTATATAACCAACGATGCGGGAGTATATACAAATAGTTAGACAACTCGTTTGCCAGGTGTTAGAATCCGTTGCAGATGAGTCTGAGTAGCGTTATAGGGGCAGGGTGATGATGGCTGATGATGGAAAATTGAAACCTATGAATAAATTTGCCTTCAGGATGGTGGAGTCCTGGGATAGAGATATGCTTTTTGCGTTGCTATAAGGCGACTGGCTTATAGCAACTCCTGTCATTAATGTTGCTGATTCAGGAGGTGTGAATATGCAGAAGGTTGGGTTGACTATGCTCGGCATTGCCGCGGTGGTTGCCATAGTGTATTCTTGCAAGACTCTTTTTACTGATGCCGATGTTCCGTTGACTTTGAAGATTGCCCTTGGTGTTGGCGGGTTGGGGTTGGTGTTACTTCTGGTGTCTATCGGAGTGAAGAGGTGTAAAGATTCGAAAGATGACAAATTCAAAGGAGTAGAGCGATGATTCTGGTTACTACGGAACAAATAGAGGGCAAAAAGATTGTGGAGGTCAAGGGGCTGGTGAAGGCGGGTTCCATCAGGGCACGTCACCTGGGTAAGGATATTACTGTGGGTTTGAGGAAGATTGTTGGTGGTGAGCTCCCAGAGTATACCAAGATGATGGCGGAATCTCGCGAAGAAGCATTGATGAGATTGGTGGAGGAAGCCGAGGAAATGGATGCCAACGCCGTGGTCGGGGTGAGACTTGTTACCTCTATGGTTACCACGGGGGCGTCTGAAATTATGGCTTACGGGACTGCGGTGGTGGTGAAGTAGGGTTACTGCAGGATGGTAATTACCACCAGCGACCTCTTTCCTGATAGGTCTGGATGAATTTCTCTATTGGTGTGGAACTCTTTTGCCTTATGAGAAGAGGGAGGCAAATTGCTCGGCAGAGATAACCGTTATCTCACTGGCTTGGACCAGGGGCAATGGATTGGGGAAGATTGGTATCGTCTGTGTTCCCAACCCCCTCGCTTGCACCTGCACATAGTCGCCTGTTTGTGGTGCTGATACCCCGGCGCCGAGGGTCAGCATTACCATACCTTTGCTCGTTTGCGGGTATGTGTAGATAAAGACAGTGAGTCCGTGTCCGTAATTTGCCACATCGCTTACCCTGCCCGCAAGCGCAAATTCTTGCCCATAATAGTTAGCTGGGTTGGTCAGGAAAGCATCTATTAAAGCTATCTCGACTGCTGATGGTGTTTGACTGGATGAGGGGACTTCGAGAGTGACAGGTGGTGTCGTAATTGGTGAGGCGTTCACGAAACTGAGGTCGTAATCCAATTCCATATTGAGAGAGCCTAACTCCGTTTCAGGTATATTCATCTCTATAAGAGGAATCCCCAAATCCCCAAAACTGTCTCTGGGGAACGGGCTTTCTATCTGGGGTGGATTCTGGAAGAACTCTTCTACCTCTATTGGCACTCCTTCATCTGTGACCGCAATGCCTGGTGATGGTGTCGAGGTTGGAGCTGTTGTGGGAGTGATGGTGGAGGTGTCAGTAGGAGATGGAGTTACTTCTGTTTCTCCTCTGCAGGCGCTTACAATTAAGCCTGTTGCAACAATGATTGCCAGAATGGAAATTATACGTCGTGCTCTCATTCGGGCACCTCAGTGAAGTTATTAGTAATATAAATGGCATCCAATAGCGCTGCAGCACCGGTATCAGACTCCTTTTTCAATTCCAGAGTATGCTGTCCCGCAGTCAAAGTAACGCTTGCGGTAGGATGCCAGGCGAATGTTCCCGGGGGATATGGGGTGCGATTGGGATGCTCGGAGAAGCTGCCATAGCTCTTGCCATCTACGATTATGCTAACGCTACGTGCCCCAGGAGGCCAATCAAGGCTGGCTATATCTCGCAGCCATATGACGTAATCGCCGCTCTCTTTAACTGCGAAGTGGTAACCTAACATTTCCGGGGCTCTGGAGAAATACCACAGACCGCCGCCTGAGAGTGGAGGTCGCCATGCTGGGTTGTTTAACTCTTTATGTGAGTGCCAGCAGGCAGTATGGGGTAAGAGCTCTGTATATGACTCGTTTTCCGCTTCAATAAATATGCTGTCACCTGGTATGGGTAAGGTGTTCAGTTCTCTTTCAGCCCTGTCTAAATCTTCTAATTTGGAGCGCAGGCGATTTTTTAATTCGTGAAGTTCACTTATATCATCAGTTGGTTTGGCGCTTTTAAATTGTTCAATGAGGTCTTTGGCTTCGTCAGTCAGGTTCGATAGCATTTTTAAGCGGCGGTAATATTCGGTGGCTTTTGGCGATAGCTTTCCATCTTCTAGCTTCAAATTTTCCAGTTTAGCTATGCCGCTGGCAATCTTCTGCTTGCCTTCGATAAGCCTTTGCTCTGTCTCGTGCTCTACCAGTTCCGACAATGTTCGGTTTATGAGTTCGGAGGAGCTTCCTGCAAGAGCCAGTTCCATGTAAGACTGTTTCTCTTCCCACAGGGTAGAGAAACCATAGACTGCCTCATCAACTACCTCTTGTCCTCCCGGATTATCGGAATTATCGACTATGGTCTGCACCATATTCTCCCAACCAGACTGAAAATCATCCAGCAGCTCACTCATTGAGGGCAGGTCTCGCTCTTCCTCTTGCGCTAACTCAAACTCAGATCTATGCGCCTTAATCTCATTTAAGGCATTCTGAAG
>JAGHDJ010000060.1 GCA_021159955.1 Dehalococcoidia bacterium | reverse complement strand
ATCATACTGCTACGCATCTTCTTCAGGCTGCCTTGCGCCAGGTGATGGGCAGTCACGTCCAGCAGAGGGGTTCTCTAGTGATGCCGAAGCGGCTCAGATTTGATTTCTCTCATCTGGGGACAGTGAATCGAGAACAGCTTTGTGCAGTAGAAGATGTGGTCAACGATAAAATTAGGCAGAACCTGACGGTGGTATGTGACATAATGTCTTACGATGAAGCTGTAGCTCAAGGCGCAACGGCTTTGTTCGGAGAAAAATATGGAGAGAAAGTCAGAGTGGTGAGTGCAGGAGAGCCTCCGTTTAGTGTTGAATTATGTGGTGGCACCCATGTGAGTTCGACCGGAGAGATAGGATTCTTCCATATTGTGAGTGAGGGCAGTATCGGTTCTGGCTTACGTCGTATCGAGGCGGTTACCGGTCGTGGTGCATTGGAATTTGTGAAAACTCGCCTGTTATCTCTGGAGTCTATCGCTGGCGATTTGAAGACAACTCCGGAAGAGGTAAGAGATAAAGTTCTAGTTCTCGCCAGTGAATTGGATGCCGGGCGCAAGCGCGTTGCTGGTTTGCAAAGGCAGCTTTCGGGCAAGATCTCGGAGTCTTTGATTGATAATGTAGAGATGGCCAGCGGAGTCAAGGTGCTCTCGGCTAAGGTTTCAGTCACTGATATGGATGCTATGAGAGAGATGGGGGATATGTTAAAAGGGAAATTGGGTAGTGGTGTGATTGTCCTTGGGGCAATTTTCAACGGTAGACCTAATTTCATCGCTATGGTAACACCTGATATAGTCAGTAAGGGGGTTCACGCTGGCAAACTGGTTAAGCAGATAGCTATGGTTACCGGTGGTGGCGGTGGTGGTAAACCCGAATTGGGACAGGCTGGCGGTAAAGACAAAGGTAAGATAGACCAGGCTTTGAGTATGACTGGAAAGATGGTGAAAAAGGCTCTTGAATAAGCGCATTATGGGGTTAGATGTAGGAGAGAAAAGGGTAGGGGTGGCGCTCAGTGACTCTATGGGAATTATTGCTAGTCCATCAACTGTGTTGACTGTGAGTGATATTGATGCTGTCCAGGATGATATTCTCAAACTTGCCTGTGAATATGATGTGGAATGTATTGTGGTGGGATTGCCTCGTTCTATGGATGGCAATTTGGGGAAACAGGCAAAGAGGACTCAGGAATTTATTGAAAATCTCTCCCGTCGCTCTGATATTCAGGTAGAGAGTTGGGATGAGCGTTTATCCACTGTGGCTGCTGATAGAGCTATGCGGGAATCGGGGATGAAGAGAAAGAAGAAGAAAGAGCATCGTGACGCTATGGCAGCAGCAATTATTTTGCAGTCCTATCTGGAGCACAGGCGGTTTAGTAATTCTGTAGCAGATGTTACATAGTTGATATTTTTTGGAGTCGAATCATGTCAGAAATTCAAACTGTTAGACTTTTAGGTTATCCACTGGGGCATTCCATTTCCCCGTCATTTCAGCAGGCGGCGTTTGATTATTGTGGGCTTAATGTTCGTTACTCTCTCTGCGAGGTAGAATCACCTAAGTTGGCGGAAGTGGTAGGAAAACTCCGCCTGCCCTCTAGTTTGGGAGCTAATGTGACGGTACCTCACAAGGAAGCTGTGATCCCGTTCATAGATGAGCTGGATGGATTGGCTTCCAGAATTGGCGCGGTAAACACCATAGTTCATCGGGATAATAAACTTGTGGGGTATAATACCGATGCGTCTGGTTTCTTACGGGCATTGCGCAGTGATGGGCATTTTGAGCCGAAGGATAAGGTGGCAGTAGTTCTGGGTGCTGGTGGTGTGTCTCGGGCGGTGAGCTTTGCCCTTATTGATGCTGGTGTAAAGTCGCTTGCCCTTATAGAGCAGGATATTCGGCGTGCTGAGTTACTTGCTTTGGCATTGGCTTCATTGGGAGTGAAGGTGCGAACGGCTTCTTCTGATGGGAATCTTTCTGGTATTTTACAGGACTGTGATTTATTAGTTAATTGTACTCCTGTGGGAATGAAGTCTAGCTCAAGTGAGGGGCGCTCTCCTATTGACATAAAATTGATACCAGCGGGTGCTCTAGTCTATGACGTCGTATATATTCCTTCTGAAACGCGTTTGATGCAGGATGCCAGGAGTGTTGGTGCGGATATTCTGGGAGGATTGACAATGCTGGTTTATCAGGGGGCAGCAGCGTTTGAGCTGTGGACTGGTCGAAATGCCCCTGATGATGTAATGTTTAAGGCTGCACGAGAGGCACTGGAGGGGTAAATTATGGGTAGATTTCGTTTTCTCACTGCAGGAGAGTCGCATGGCAAAGGGCTGGTGGCTATCATTGAGGGTATGCCTGCCGGCGTGCCCATAGATGAAGAATACATTGCCCATGATATGAAACGCCGCCAGGGCGGATATGGGCGTGGCGGTCGTATGAAGATAGAACGTGACAGGGCAGAAATCATATCTGGAGTTCGCCACGGACTCAGTATAGGCAGTCCCCTCGCTATACTTATTGCCAATCGTGATTGGGAGAATTGGAAGGAAGCAATGGCGGTTTCTCCCGTTGATAATGTTGAATTGGTAACCGCTCTCCGTCCTGGACATGCTGATCTGGCAGGGGTTATTAAGTATGGTTTTGATGATATTCGTCCTATTCTGGAACGTGCCAGTGCCAGAGAGACCGCAGCTCGTGTTGCCCTTGGCGCCGTATGTCGCAGCTTCTTGTTGAAAGTTGGTATTGAGATTCACAGTCATACTCTGAATATTGGTGGACAGGGGGTATCGGATGGTATCAAGATAGACTGGGAATCTGTTGAGACCTCGCCCGTTCGCTGTGCCGATTCTACAGTTGAAAAATCGATGATAAAGGCAATTGATGAGGCTAAGGCTGGGGGTGATACCCTTGGTGGGATATTTGAAGTGATTGCTGATGGAGTGCCTGTTGGATTGGGCAGTCATGTCCACTGGGACCGAAAGCTTGATGGTATACTGGCTCAGGCAATGATGAGTATCAATGCCGTTAAGGGCGTGGAGATTGGTATGGGGTTCTCTGCGGTGGTAGCAAAGGGATCTCAGGTTCATGATGTTATTGAACCTTCTGGTGTAAAAGAGGGCTTGTTCTGGAAACGCAGCACTAACCGTGCCGGTGGTGTCGAAGGGGGAATAAGTAATGGGGAATCTCTGGTAGTGAGATGTGCCGTTAAACCCATTCCCACGTTGACTGAACCCCTACCTTCCATTGATTTATATACCGGTGAGAAAGTGAATGCTCATGTTGAGCGCAGTGACGTTTGTATTGTTCCTGCTGCAGGGGTTGTCGGTGAAGCAATGATGTCCATCGTATTGGCAGATGCTTTTCTGGATAAGTTCGGCGGGGACCATTTGAAGGAAATTCAGTCTAACTATCGCAACTATCTCAATTCTATATCTGTCAGGGAATAAGATGACGAGCGGGAAGAAAAATATAATATTTCTGACGGGCTTCTCGTACAGCGGCAAATCTGTGGTGGGGCGAGCAGTCGCTTCACATTTGAGTTGGGCTTTTGTGGATATCGATGATGAGATAGTCAAGGCTGCGGGGAAGGATATCCCGCAGATATTTGAACAGGATGGAGAGCCTCGCTTCAGAAAATTTGAAAGAGATGTTTTGGAGCAAATATGCCACAGGCAGAAATTGGTAGTAGCCACTGGCGGTGGTATTATTGTTAACCCCGACAACCGGAAGCTTATGGCAAAAAGCGGAGCGGTAGTTTGTTTGGAGACGACTCCGGAGACCATATATCAGCGATTGCTTCAGCAGAATGATAATGAGCCGGACGCCGTTCGCCCTCTCCTGACCGCGGATGATCCCCTGCAGCGTATTAAATCGCTCAAGGCGTCTCGTCAGCAGTATTATGATACTGCCGATTATATGGTGCGTACCGATAAATTGAGTATAGATGAGGTGTGTGTGGAAGTAGTGAAGGGTTATGAGTGGACAGTTGCTGGTTTTGCCTGTATGGTGGAGACCGCCAGCAGGAGTTATCCTGTCTTTGTTGGATGGGATATTCTTGCTGAACTGGGTATGAGAATGCGGCAGGTCGGATTAGACGGTAAAGCTTGTATTGTCAGTGATAGGATAGTGAGCTCTCACTACGGTGTTCAGGTGAAAGAATCTCTTGAAGAAGCGGGCTTTACTGTGTGTTCTGTGGACTTGCCTCCGGGCGAGGAATCCAAGACCATTGACAATGCGATAAAAATCTATGACTTTCTATTGGAACATCATGTGGAGCGTGGTGATGTCATCGTAGCGCTGGGTGGTGGTGTAATAGGTGATTTAGCTGGCTTTGTGGCAGCTACTTTTCTGCGCGGCGTGCCTGTAGTTCAGGTTCCCACCAGTCTGGTGGCTATGGTAGATGCCTCTATTGGCGGTAAGACGGCGGTAAATCATCCTAAGGGGAAGAATCTTATAGGGTCTTTTTATCAACCGAGTCTAGTTTTTACTGATGTTAAAATCTTACACACCCTCTCAGGGAGAGAACTTACCTCCGGGTGGGCTGAGGTAATAAAGCACGCTATGATTCTTGATCCGGCTCTCCTCGATTTTTTGAAAAAGCACACTAAAGCGCTCATCAGCTTGGATGAAGAGGCGACTGTCGAGGTGATAAAGTGGAACGTTGGGCTCAAAGCTGGGGTGGTATCGGAGGATGAACGAGAGCAGGGCAGGCGCATAATACTGAACTACGGGCATACCATTGCTCATGGTTTGGAAGCGGCGACCGGATACAAGCGCTTCCTCCACGGAGAGGCAGTTGCTATCGGTATGATGGGAGCGGCTGTGCTCAGCCAGAAACTGGGCATTCTTTCGGAGAAAGTTGTGTGGCGCCAGAGAGACGTTATTTCTGCCTTTGGCTTACCCACGAATTGTTCTGTTGTTAGCAAGGACATTGTGGTTGCGATGATGGAATGGGACAAAAAGGTTAAGGGTGGTGGTGTCAGGTGGGTGCTGCTTCAAGATGTTGGTCACACTGTGGTGTGGAGTGATAT
>JAGHDJ010000119.1 GCA_021159955.1 Dehalococcoidia bacterium | reverse complement strand
ATATCAGGGATGGCCCGGCATAATCCACGGTGGAATCCTATGCACCGTGCTGGATGAAGCCATGGGATATGCTCTGGTTTTTGAGGGAGTATTAAGCTATGTCACCGCCAAAGCCGAGATGCGCTTCAGAAAACAGGTCGGGATTGGAGAACCACTTGTTGTCACCGGCACCATAGATAAGAGAGCGAGAAACCTGATATGGACCAGTGCCCATATAACCCGTAAAGGAGACAACTCCACCTTGACAGAAGCAAAAGCGGTAATGTTTGATACCGGAAAAATATTTACACCATAATAATGAATTGGAGAAACAAATATGCAAAAGACCCTGATTTTAATCAAACCCGACGGAGTCCAGAGAGGGCTGATTGGTCAAATAGTCACCCGCTTTGAGAGAAGAGGGTTGAAGATAGTGGCAATGAAGCTGCTGCAGATGGACACCGCGCTAGCGCACCAACATTATGCCATCCACAAGGACAAAGCCTTCTTTAAAAATCTGGTTGATTTCATTACCTCAGGTCCCATAGTTGCTATCGTCATCGAGGGGGACAACGCAGTAGCGATAGCTCGCAACACAATGGGAAAAACAAACCCGGCAGAGGCATCTCTCGGGACCATCAGGGGAGATTTTGGTGTAGACATAGGGCGAAACCTGGTGCACGGCTCAGATTCAGAAGAGAACGCAAAAAAGGAAGTCGGTATTTTCTTCAATGAGAGCGAGATTATGAACTACAAGCGTGAAATAGACTGCTGGCTCACTGAAGCCTGACTACCAGCGGCGCATTTTCCCATAATCGATCCAGCTGATAATACCCTCTCTCCCGGGGAGCAAAGACATGTACTATAACATCTCCAAAATCAAGGAGCAGCCATCCCGACCCCTGCGAACCCTCGCTATGATGAATGGTCACACCTGATTTCTTCAGCATATCGGTGATATTGTCACATATAGCTTCAATCTGGCGAGTGCTCTCTCCACTACAGATAACAAAATAATCCGCAAAGGTGCAAACTTCCTGTGTATGCAAAACTACAATGTCAGACGCCTGTTTATCAGAAGCTGCTTCTACAGCCTTTTCTGCTGTCTCTCTAGAATCCAGAAGATACCCTCCAAATATATGTAGCAATGTCCGCTTCATTATATCAACCCCATATGGAAGATTCAACAGGAATCAGCCCGGCTTGCCCACCTAAAACATATCGGGGTATAATCCAGTTACTTTCAAGCGTGCGCAGTGTCAAGGAGTCATATGGAACGGATAATATCCAATGGACCCAAAGAAGAGGACTATTCTCTGGACACAAGTCTGCGCCCCAGAAAACTCGATGACTACGTAGGACAGGAAAAGGTGAAGGATAACCTGAATATTCTCATCACCGCCGCCAAAGGAAGAAAAGAAACGCTGGACCACATTCTCCTATATGGACCTCCAGGTCTTGGCAAAACTACCTTAGCCCACATCATCTCCGCAGAAATGGGCGTTAATATCAAAATCACGTCAGGACCGGCAGTGGAACGTCAAGGAGACCTCGCTGCCATTTTGAGCAATCTGCGCGAAGATGATATCCTGTTCATTGACGAAATTCACCGCCTCAGCAGGGTAGTAGAGGAGGTGCTCTATCCCGCAATGGAAGATTATGCACTGGACATTGTACTCGGCAAGGGGCCAGGAGCAAGAAGTCTGCGCCTGAATCTGCCCCACTTCACTCTGATTGGAGCAACAACCCGCTTCGCCCTGCTCAGCCCACCCATGAGAGACAGATTTGGCGCCGTTTATCGCCTGGATTTCTACAAAGAACAAGCCATCGCTACTATTTTGGAGAGGTCTGCTCTCGTCCTTCAGATAGAAGCAGATGAGGATGGAATAAGGGAGATCGCCCGCTGTGCCAGGGGGACACCCCGCGTGGCAAACCGCCTACTCAAGCGAGTGCGCGATTATGCCCAGGTCAAAGCAGACAAGGTCATTACCAGAGCAGTAGCCATAGATGCGCTAAAAACTCTGGATATAGACAATATCGGACTGGACAATGTAGATCATAAGATAATGCGCACCATTATCGAGAAGTTCAGAGGAGGACCGGTGGGGATAGATACCATTGCTGCTTCCATCAGCGAAGAATCAGACACAATTATGGACGTTTATGAACCATATCTGCTGCAACTCGGATTTTTAGAACGTACGCCTCGAGGAAGAATCGCCACTCATCTGGCATACAAACACTTGAAACTGCCCTATACCAAAGCACCACCCCAGGCAAGCCTTTTCGAACAACAAGCCACACAAGAGGAGCTATAACACCCCTCTTGTAAAACATTGTGATGCCATTATACTGAGGACAGGTAGGTTCTCACTTCACCGTTCTGCCAGTCACTCTTTCAGCAACAGAAAAATCTGCTCCAACCCAACTATACCATACCAAAACAATACTAGCGTGCGATAACGCGGAAGCTATTTATCATAGCATTTACTATGTCAGAGCTGGACAGTTCCTCATCACCAGATTCCTGAGACCACGAGCCAGACACCTCATAAATGTAATCACTGCCGGGAATGGCAACCTCTCTCGCACAGAGCTCTTCGTCCTCACTGGAAGTGAAGTCATATACCACTTCCCAGGAACCTTTCCAGCGACCTTTCTCTTTACTGTAATTTGAATAATTCGTCTCATCATCATTCTGATGCTCTTCTATGTAATTTATTCTCTTATTCGCCAGTTCAGAAGCAGACCACCCCGGGAGAATATCATAAACCTTGACAACAACGAAGATATTTCCTTTATTACTCCTGAAAGTCACTACCTCAGGCTTCACATCATAGACACTCCAGAGACTGGGATGCTGAAGTGTGTAGCTAAAAACATCGCTGGTATAAACTTTCCACGTATCCGGATCAGGGGTATACTCTGCCGACTCTCCTCCCGAAGCAGGAGTGCATCCCACCACGAATAGCAATAGAACTAACCCTGACAATAAAAATCTCTTCATTTTACCTCTTATCACAACCTTATTACCTCAACAGAATAAAAAATTGGTGCCCGCGAAAGGCACTCTGCTCAACCCAATAACCTCTTTACTCACAACAAAGGCAAACTGCTGTAAGCAATATAAAAACTATACCACAAGGATGATAAAAGACTCAATAGCCCCCTTCACTTTATATAACCAGATTACACGCAGAAGAAAAAAACGCCTGGACCGAATTACCTGAAAGGAATACATTAGCCTCATATAATATCATTATTGGATACGTGATACT
>JAGHDJ010000122.1 GCA_021159955.1 Dehalococcoidia bacterium | reverse complement strand
CGATGCTATCGACGAATCACAACCCGTAACTGCTAATCCAAGCAAGAATGCGCCAGCAAAAAATAATACCAGATTGCTCTTTGTTTTCAGCATAATTTCAACAACATCTCCATCGAATTTATTACTTATTATATACTTTAGCTAATAGCATCAACAGGACAGACTTTAATGCATTCCATACAGCGAATGCAATGAGGCGAATTGGCATCCAGATACACAGCTATATCCATAGGACACACCTGTTTGCATTTGCCGCACTCAATACACTTATCTTTATCCACAGTCAATTTCACAACACTGACTCTATTGAACAGCGAATACAGCGTTCCCATAGGACACACGAAACGGCAGAATGGCCTCTTGATATGCGCCATAGCAATGAGAAAGGCAACCAATATGGCAATTTTTGCCCAGAAGTGCCACCCTATGAGCCAGCGTATCTCGGGGTTCAGCAGGACCACGGGAATGCCAGCCTCAAGTGCACCTGCAGGACATAATTTACAGAACAATGTCTCCGACGTGAGAATAGGTGCAATTACCACCAGCACCGCAAATACGCCATATTTAATCCAGCTGGCATAACGATTGCTGGTGGTAATTTTTTTCACCTTTATTTTGTAGAGCAGGTCCTGAAGAAAACCAAAGGGGCAGAACCAGCCGCAGGCAAGGCGACCTATCAATAATCCCACAATTCCCACAATTCCCAGCGTATAGAAGGGGAAACGACGAATGGTGCCGAAGTGCTGAATGCTCCCGATGGGACAGGCAAAATTAGCCAGCGGACAAGCATGGCAATTGAGAGTGAGACAGGGAAGCCGCTTCAGCCCCTGAAAGAAATAGGAGTTGAAAATAACAAGAAAAGCCAGCTGCACACACCATCGCTTAACCTTTGATAACGTAAGGGTCAATCTAACCATATCAGATATCTAGTCTATCCCGATGCAGGAAAGGCACAGCGTTCTGGCATAATACAGCAGGTCAAGATGCTGCTCCAATACTAACCCCCATACCATCATCAAACCAAAAACTGTAAATAGTATTCGCCTCTTTTTCATAAAGGTAATCTTCACACTATTCTATTCTCCTGTCAACAGGAAAAAATATCAATTTATCAGATACCTTAGCTCGCCCTCTCCGACCGCGATCAGGAGTCCGATAAATCGGACACCCTAACCCTCTCCCGTCAAGGGCGAGGGGAGATGAGGGAAGGTCTCCCGCCAGTGGATGATAATGAGGCAGCCAGTAGTCAATAGTTCACCACCCCGCCGAGATTGCTTCGTCTTTCTCTGGGAGGACTCGCAATGACACATTTTTCATTGTCTTTGTGAGGACTCCGTTTTATCGGAGGACGAAGCAATGACACCCTTTTCATTGTCTTTGCGAGGAATATAATGACGAAGCAATTTAGGGGAAGAGTAGAGTTTGTCACATCGCACTCTCCGATGATCCTTCCAGGGTAAGACTCATACGAAATCCAGAGGAGTCTCGATAAAATCGGGGTCTCGATGACAGGCGAATTTTCACCCACTGGCAATAAAACAACACCAGAGTGTAAAATATACTTGGGCTACTCCATATGCGAAGTGAGAACAGCACGGTGTTGCTACATAACCGAAAGAGGGAAAAACCATAGAGACCTTACTTGCAGTGCTTCTATTGCTGTCCCTTTTGGGACTTGTTGCAGGACTGGTCAGACCCAGTTGGGTTATCAGGTGGGGTAATAAAGGGACACGAAGACAGGTTCTTTTAACTTACGGTTTGTCCTCAATTGTCTTTCTCACATTAATTGGGACTACTTCTAACAATCCAGCCATTAAACCTGTAGCACAAGAAACCGAACCAACACCTTCAACAGTTATAGAGCAGAAACAAGCAGAAAAACCATCGGATTTTGAAATCACACCCACGGCAACGGCAACTCCTGAGCCGACTCCCACTCCCCTGCCTATACTCATACCAATGCCAATGGTGTGTTCTTCTCCTACACCAGTACCCACACTCACTCCCACACCCGTACCCGTAATAACAACTACTCCAACAGCAACACCCACATTTGCACCGACCCCCACACCAATCCTCTTATTAGTAGAGGAAGCCAGAGAGCTAGAAAACTCCATATCCGAGCTGGTCAATGAAAAAAGGGGAGAGCTAGGGCTATCCTCGCTCACCAGAAGTCCCCACTTAGACGAACTGGCACGCGGTTATTCAGCAAGCAAGCATCTGGACGATTTCCGAAAAACCTCGGAGTTGAGATATTTGCTGCACAACTCATGGTCACAGAAATTTCCCAGTGGCTCACCCTGGTTCAATGCCGACGATGATGAAGAGATGATAAACTTTTGTCTAGAGCACCCTGATTTTAAGGACGCAATGCTGCACCCCGATGGAAGGGCAATGGGGATGGGAATAGCAGTTATCGATGACACCATATACTACACCCAGGTCTTTGATGTATTGAGAGTAATCGGTGGAGACGGTAAGAGGATAAGACTATATGAAAATCCCAGGGCAGTGGACGTGGATTGGAACACCTTGAAATCATTCTTGATGAAAGATGCTACCGACAGGCAGATATACATAGACAGATCTCACGGCGAGAGCTCTTTTGTATGCGCCGATTACGCCGAGATGCTGCACAACAATGCCGAACAAGCAGGAATAAGAACAGCATATGTAAGCATTAAATTCCCAAACAGCGATTCAGGGCATGCACTCAATGCCTTTTCAGTAGATGGAGAAACCGTGTTCATCGACTGCACTGGCTCAACCACACCAGATCCCGAAATAAGCCACGACAACGTTGCCTATATAGAGATGGGGAAAAGTTACGGCACCATAGACCTGACTATCGCCGAGGGTTTCACCTATGACTATCTGGAGCAATATATTGTATCGGTAAACAAATACAAGAAAGAGCGCGAAGCCTGCGATGAGAGTATGAACAACTACAACAACAACGTCCAACAATACAACGAGAACGTACACGACTACAATGCACATCCCACAGAAGAGGAATACGAAAGTCTGATTGCCGAGCGAGTAAGACTGAACGAATGGGACTGGCAACTGGGCGATTGGGATAAACAACTGAGGCAGGAGGCAAAATCACTTGGTATGGGAAGTGGTTATTATGACCCTGTTCATTCCTTGGAAGATGTAGCTGACTCCACCGTCATCAGAATTTACATTCACTGGTAGGATAAAAAGTTACCCTACTGTAGCTCTCCGATGATTTTTCCATGGAAGGACGAGATCACAATGACATCTGCTTTTTTGTCTTTGCGAGCGCAGACCTAAACGAAATAAAGGGCAAGTGCGGCAATCTGGGTGGAGAAGGAGATTGTTAGATGAGGTTGTCACATCCCTCGATAGATCGGGGTTTTGTAATGTCAGCAGAGCGAGGCTTTAGCCTCGCTCAAGGCGACCCTGAAGGGTCGCGCTACAATACTCACGGTAAATGATAAAGGAAGAGAATCCCACCCCGAGATT
>JAGHDJ010000023.1 GCA_021159955.1 Dehalococcoidia bacterium | reverse complement strand
TAACGGGGAGGGTGTTCTTTTATGCCGGCAAATCTGCCGCCGCATTATTTTTCAGCGGAAAAGCGCTATCGTGAAGCCAAAGACCCAAGGGAAAAGATAGAAGCGCTAGAACTTATGCTGGCTATTATGCCCAAGCACAAGGGCACTGACCATCTGCGCGCCGATTTACGCCGCCGCATTGCTCGGGCTACCACTGAGGCGGAGAGGGCGGCATCCAAGAAGGGATACAGTTACCGCATAAGGAAAGAGGGAGCAGGGCAGGTGGTGTTGGCTGGGCTGCCCAATGTGGGCAAATCGCGTCTGCTTGGGACATTGACCGAGGCATCTCCCGAAGTGGGTGATTATCCCTTTACCACCCGCAACGCTATGCCCGGGATGATGAAGTTTGAGAATGTCCCGATTCAACTGGTGGATACCAATCCGCTTAATGACCAGAATGCCCGCGCCTGGTTGCCATCTCTGCTGCGCTCGTGCGATGCTGTTTTACTGGTGGTAGATTTGAGCGATAGTCCACTGGAGCAGTTTGATGCTGCGCTGGAGGTGCTGAGGGAGTTTAAGGTAGTCTCTGGCACTGAGAAAGAGCAGATGGATGAGGGTATTATCAAACTCCCAACTCTAGTAGTGGCTAATAAGAATGATGCAGCAGGCGCTGCGGAGAAATACAAGCTCCTGAGTAAAAAATTGGCGGGAAGTTTGCCGTCAATATCCGTTTCGGCAGAAACAGATGCCGTGCTGGGGGATTTGCGCAGACAGATATTTAATATTTTGAATATCGTTCGCGTTTATACCAAGCCCCGCAGTGGGAAGGCGGATTTCAACGACCCTGTTATCCTGAATGCGGGAGAGATGGTTGAAGATTTTGCTCAGGCGGTGCATAAGGACTTTCGCCGCAAATTAAAATACGCCAATATCTGGGGTTCGGGTAAATACGACGGACAGAGAGTCAGCCGCGACTACGTCCTTCAGGATGGCGATACCCTCGAACTGCATATCTAATAGCTCACGTCATTGCGCCTTTCCCTTTTTGTCATTGCGAGTCCTTCAAGGGAAGGATTCCAAGGAAGGACGACGAAGCAATCTTAGAACCCTTCATTGTTTCAACCTCTCCACCAATTCTCGCAGGCTCTTTATAGTTCTGTCCTTACCTGCCCCCGTTCCATCGCGGTCAAGGTGGAAGGCTTCTATCCCTGCTTCTTGCGGTGCGATAAAGTCTGATTGCAGGTTATCTCCCACGTGGATTATCTCCGATGGTTTAACTCCCATCTTACGGCACACGATACTGTAGAAGTCGGAATCCTTGCATTTCTGATAGTCGGATATGGCAGAAAAGGTGGCGGCAAAGTATCCCGCCGTTTCATCTAGTATGACGTCGAGAAATTCCCTGGCAGTGGCGGAGGACACTATCAGAGTATAATTCTCTCCCAGCGCTGTCAGTGTATCCTTTACGTCCGGGTAATAATCTATCTGGTGATGATATTTATCCAACAGGGGACGATAATTGTCTACTCCGAAGCGCTCCAGCCAGTATTGAACGTCATACCACTCTGGTTTCTGGTCTCCGACTTCGTCGTATGCCGTGGTTACAAATGCTCTGGCGTTCTCAAATGGAATCCCTTTTTTCTTTGCGTAGAGGGCAGGGACTCCTTCATGCCACACGCCCTGGCTGAATCGAGTGGTTACCAGTGTCCCCTCTGCGTCAAATGATATTATCTTGATATGACCTGTTTTCATTGATTAACCCTATTCAGTTCTCATTTTAGGCTATCCTACTACTTGTGGCAAGAATGAAAATGAAATAGAGATTGCTTCGTCCTTCCCTGGAAGTTCGTAGCGAAACGAAGAGCTGGAGCGCGGCAATCTTTGACCTTGGTATGGTGTGATGGTAAAATCTGAGTGGTAAGGATAGCCAGGAGGGGGGTATTATGTCTGGGCATTCTAAATGGTCTTCCATCAAACATCAAAAAGGGGTGGCTGATGCTCGGCGAGGTCAGGTTTTCACCAAATTAACGCGTGAAATTATGATAGCGGTGCGTGAAGGTGGTGATAATCCTGACTCTAACTTTCGCCTGAGACTGATAATACAAAAAGCACGTGATGCTTCTATGCCGATGGATAATGTCGACCGCGCTATTAAGCGTGCTGCTGGCAAGCTCGAGGGAGCTGCGGCGCTGGTTGAAATAACCTATGAAGGTTATGGTCCTGGAGGTGTTGCTGTTCTGGTGCAGGCAGTGACCGATAATCGCAATCGCACCTTGCAGGAAGTGAGAAATGTTTTCAGCCGCGGTGGTGGTGCGATGGGTGATACCGGCAGTGTGGCATGGCAGTTCAACCTGAAGGGGGTAATTACCATAGATGCTGGTGATGGAGATGCGGAGGAGATAGCTCTTACTGCCATTGACGCCGGAGCAGAAGATTTTAATGTTGTCGGCAGTTGTGTGGAAGTTAATACTGACCCTAAAAAGATAGAAGCGGTGCGTAAATCTCTTGAGGAACAGGGGATGAATATAATCTCTGCTGAGATATCTCAGGTTCCCGAGAATACCGTTGAGTTGGACGAGAAAAAGGCGCGTCAGACACTGAGGCTGCTGGAAAAACTGGAGAGTATGGATGATATCCAGCAGGTGTATTCCAATATGGATGTTTCCGATGAGGTAATGGCGCAGCTGAAGTCGGAAGAATAGAGGGGAGGAGTTTGAAAAACCAACTCGCATCCAGGCGTGTTATGGGCATTGACCCTGGCACGGTGAGGATGGGCTATGGTGTGGTGGATGAGGGGAACAAACTCACTGCTGTTTGCTATGGGGCGATATCTGCTTCTTCCAAAATTCCCATAGCTGAGCGTTTGCATCGTATGTATTGCGGTTTGTGCGAGATTATCACTTGTTATCAACCGATGGAAGTTGCTATTGAAGAACCTTTTGTCGCCAAAAATGTTCGTTCGGCGATGGCTGTGGGTAGGGCACAGGCGGTAGCTATGCTGGTTGCTGCCAGTGAGGGACTCCCCGTGTTTGGTTATGCTCCCACCCAAGTAAAATTGG